>JANPDZ010000069.1:0-1958 GCA_031431735.1 Acidobacteriota bacterium
CAAATCGGTTGAGGAATTGCGAGAGCGAATCATAGAATTCATCGAATACTTCAACCGGACAATGGCAAAGCCGTTCAAATGGACATATACAGGTCGTCCTTTGACGGTCTGATAGTGTTGGGAAATTTCAGCCCAGCACCATTAGCCACGATGAGCGTTTAGAAAAGTTTTTGTATGCTTTGGGTAGAGAGCGTCAGGAACGTGAAGAATCGAATAAAGATTTTAACTTCAAACTTAATGCGCTAATAGACGCGCAAATGAGAAATGAGACAGGAATCGAGAAACTTCGAGAAGCCTCAGAATCACAACTAAAAAGAATCGAAAAACTTGAAAACAAATAAAATAAAAAAAGGTTAGTTGACTATGGATGAAGAAATTGTTGAGGAATTTAACGAAAAATTTGCCACTATCGAAGCAGCCTTGAAATATATCGCGGATTCACAAGCCCAATCCGAGTTTGTTCGCAAACGGGATAGCGCCAAGCATGATAAAAAGATTGCCGAAATACGCGAACTACAAGAGAAAACTCAGAAACAATTAGACCACATTACCAAAATTTTGCGGTTCAATATTGAAGAATACGAGTTTCAAGCAGAAAAACTCGAAAAAGCGGGAGAAATTTTAATCCGCAAGCGAAAAAAATAGTTTATGAAAATATTAATTACAGGCGGCGCCGGTTTTGTCGGCTCTCACTTAGCAGACAAACTGCACGGCGAAGGACACGAAATAACGATCATTGACGATCTCTCGACCGGACGTTATACAAACATCGAACACCTCGAAGGCAAAGACGGCTTTCGATTGATTATTGACACCATTCTTAACGCGAAACTGATGGAAGAACTGATCCGCGAATCAGACCGTGTTTTCCATATGGCAAGCGCGGTCGGCGTTCGTCTGATTATGGAACAACCCGTCAAAACCATCGAAACGATCTTTCACGGAACCGACGTTGTTCTCGGTCTTTGCGCGCGTTACCGCAAACGTGTGCTGATTCCTTCGACCTCGGAAGTTTACGGCAAAGGAACGAGCGTGCCGTTTCGCGAAGACGACGATATTTTGAAAGGTTCGACCTCGAAACATCGCTGGGCGTATGCCTGTGCGAAAGAACTGGACGAATTTCTCGCGCTTGCGCATTGGAAGGAATCGCGTCTGCCGGTCGTTGTCGTTCGGCTTTTTAATACGGTCGGTCCAAGACAAACGGGACAATACGGAATGGTCGTCCCGCGTTTTATCAAAGCCGCCTTAAAGAACGAACCGCTTCACGTTCACGGCGACGGCACTCAGTCGCGTTGTTTCGGTCACGTTCTCGATGTCGTTGAGGCTTTGGCGAAATTGCTTGAAACACCGGAATGTTTCGGAAAGGTCATCAATATCGGTAATCCCGAAGAAATAACGATCAAAGCTCTGGCGGAAAAAGCCATTGCGATGACCAACAGCCAAAGCAAAATTCAGCTTATTCCCTACTCAGAAGCCTACGGCGAAGGCTTTGAAGATATGCAGCGGCGCGTTCCTTGTCTGGATAAAGCCAAACTTCTGATCGGCTATCAGCCAACCCGAACGCTTGAAAATATCATCAATGATGTTGCAAACGAATTTCGCAATGAATTCAAATCCGAAATTGCAAACGCATAGATTTTTATGAAGATTTTCAGGAATACCGCTTTTTTCTTATCTTTACTTGTGTTTTTGACCGCGGCGGCACTGGCACAGGAAACGGGCGGCGCGAAAGGAAAGATCCGCACCATCAAAGGCGACGGCATCAGCGGCGCGACCGTCACCGCACGGCTCAAAGGTCAGGACATTAAATCCATCAAATCCGACGAGAAAGGAAATTTTGAAATGACCGGCCTAGAACCCGGCGTTTATAATTTTGTCTTTGAAAAATCGGGCTTCGGCGCGGGCGTTAAATACAATGTCGAAATCAAAAAGAAAAGCACAGTTAATTTGGGCGATCG
>JANPDZ010000070.1:0-5223 GCA_031431735.1 Acidobacteriota bacterium
ACAACGCTGAAAGATGCGTTTAAGGATTATTTTTTGATTGGCGCGGCACTCAATCGCGAACAAATTTATGAGGAAGATAAACGCGGAGCGAACATCGTCAAAACTCAATTTAATACGATTTCGCCCGAAAATATTCTGAAATGGGAAGCGGTTCACCCGCAGGCCGACAAATATGATTTTGACGCGGCTGACCGCTACGTTGCGTTTGGCGAAAAATATGGGATGTTCACGATCGGCCACACTCTCGTTTGGCATAATCAAACGCCCGACTGGGTTTTCAAAGACGCGAAGGGAAATTTTGTCAGCCGCAACGAATTGCTGAAACGTCTGCGCGAACATATTTACGCGGTTGTCGGTCGCTACAAAGGAAAGATCAAAGGTTGGGATGTCGTCAACGAAGCGTTGAATGATGACGGCACTTTGCGGCAATCATTGTGGCTCAAGATCATCGGCGAAGATTTTATCGCGAAAGCCTTTCAATTTGCCCACGAAGCCGACCCGAACGCCGAACTTTATTACAACGATTATTCGCTCGAAAACGAAGCCAAACGCAAGGGCGCGATCTTACTCGTCAAACGTTTGCAAGCGAAAAAAATTCCGATCCACGCGATTGGTTTGCAAGACCATAATAATTTGCAATACCCGACGATCGCCGAAGAAGACGCGACCATTTCTGATTTTGCCAAACTCGGCATCAAGGTCAATATTACCGAACTCGATGTCAGCGTTTTGCCCGAACCGCAAGGTTTTAGCGGCGCGGAAGTTAAGCTGAGTTTTGAAATGCAGGAAAAGCTGAATCCGTATAAAAAGAGTTTGCCCGACGCTGTCCAGCAACAATTGGCAAAACGCTACGCCGACCTGTTCGGAGTTTTTTTGAAACGCCGCCGCGACATTGCGCGCGTAACCTTCTGGAATGTCACCGACAGCGAGTCGTGGCTCAACAATTTCCCCGTCAAAGGCAGAACAAATTATCCGCTGTTGTTCGACCGCGCAGGACAATCTAAACTTGCTTTTGATGCGGTTATCAAAACCGTGCAGAAATTTTCAAACGACAATCTGAAATAAAATGCGCCTCAGCTTAAATAATCAAACCTACAAAATTAGCGGCGAAAGTCCGCTTGATATTTCGATTCAGATTGTTTTCGGATTGTGATAAAATCAGCCATTATGACCGTAACACTTGAACTCGAACCCGAAGTTGAACTGACCGCCACCGAACAAGCCAAAGAAGAGGGTTTGCCACTGGCAGAATATGTCGAATCGGTGGTTAAAGAAGCGATTCTCAAACGCCGGAACGTTCGGCGATTGTCGGAAAAATCCTTTGACGAAATTCTGAAACCTTTCCGCGATGAAGTTGAAGCAAGCGGAATGAATGACGATGAATTTGATAATTTTGTCGAAGAAATCCGCGAGGAAATTTATCAGGAAAAACTAGCCAAACAACGTGAAGAATAAACCTCTTTTTCGCGCCGTGTTCGATTGTATGATTTATTTACAAGGCGCGGCACGAACCAAAAACCCTGCGAATGCCTGTTTTGAATTGGTCAAAAACGAGGTCGTTGAACTTTATTTGAGCCGTGAAACGCTTGCCGAAATCGAAGAAGTTTTGACCAGACCGAAATTTAGAAACCGCTTTCCTTCGTTGACCGATGAAATGATTCAGGTATTTCTCGACGATGTGAAATCAAAAGCCGAAATTCTGAAAAATGTTCCATCGCATTTCTCTTTTGCACGCGACCCGAAAGACGAAAAATATATCAATTTAGCCATTGAAGCCGCCGCCGATTATATCGTCAGCCGCGATAACGATTTGCTTGATTTGATGACCGATTTTACTGACGAAGCAAAAGAATTTCGGCAGAGATTCAGACCTTTGAAAGTAGTTGAACCGACCGGATTTCTGCGGATTGTCAGAGAAAAAGATTTGTCTTTGAACCCTTAACCAAACAACACCGCACAGAATAAATTGCCGATAGAAATCTGCGCGAAATAGATTTGAATGAAGTGATGGAAAAAGTGAAAGCCATTGACCTTGTTTGAGTATTGGTAAATATTGGGATTTGTGCTAATTTGGGTTGCAATGCAGAAGCCCGCACGAAGTAAGGGCGAATTTGCACACTTACTCCGTGCGTGTTTCTGCATTCGCATTATCTTACAAAATATTTGCTGACCTGCTTAATTGATAAAATGCGGATTTGTTCCATTTCAAAACTATGGACATCCGCGCCGCTTGTCTGATAGATAACGCGGCATCAAGCGGACAAACAAAATCCAACGCATGAACCGTGCGTTTCGCCTTGGCTTTGGTTGGCAACAAAATCGTGAAAGGAGATGCTCTATGCTGTGATGGACAATAAGGAAACTAAATTTGCAAAACGAGGCGCGTCCGTTTTCTTCGCGCAAATATTGTTCAATTTCTGCGGGGGTCATTTTGGAAAAGTTTATGGGCGTTACGATGACGTGGCAAATTCAATAGTCACTAGATTTTAAGTTTTGATTGACTTTTACTCGTCAAGAAATGTATAAATTGTTTGATATAAGAAAACTGAAATTTAGTAAAATTCAAAGTTCGACAGAAAGGAGAATGTTCCATGCGGACAACTGAGACGAAGAAACTATTTATTGCAGGTTTTGTTTTAGTCCTAATTTCTTTGCTGATTTCCTGTTCAAGCCCGGAAAAGCTAATTGTTGGTAAGTGGAAACAAAAGAACAAGACGATTGAGTTCAAATCTGATGGGGCATATGTTTATGATTCGAGCTTAGTTGAAGACCAAGCTTATCAGGGAGAACTTATCCTACTTTCGTTTGACAGTAAAGTTTATTCTCTTAAACAGTTTACTTCGGGTGGGAAGAGAATGCAGTCAACCTATAATTTCAACAAAAATGACCTTGAAATGTTAATTCCGACTGAGGATTTTTTCAAAAATGATCCTCTTAACCGTAATCGTAAACCCTATTCTTACAAAATATCTTTTTCTGAAAATGAAATGACACTTGTTCCCACAAACGATGATTTTAATAAGTTGGGTGGTAAATGGGAACGAATAAGTAATGACCAACCATCAAAGATAAACCCATTTTTAAAAAGTGCGCCATTACTAACACTCATCGGGCATAGCGGGGCTGTTAATTCAGTTGTTTTCTCTCCTGACGGTAAAACTCTTGCAAGCGGAAGCGATGACAAGACGGTAAAGTTATGGGACGCTGAAACAGGGGAATTGAGACAAACACTAACAGGCTTCAATGATCCCATTGAACAAGTTATTTTTTTGTCCGATAATAAGAGGCTAGCGACCGTAGAACATATAACGAAAGTAACGCAGCGCGGCATAACACGAGTAAGCCAAGGGCTTGGAATTAGAGTAAAGTTATGGAGTGTTGAAACTGGTGATTTGAGTTGGGCAATTGATGAACTCATTAGTTCAGTTGCGTTTTCATTTGACGGAACATTGGTCGTTACAGGAAGTAAGGATAACTCAATAAAAGTATGGAATCTTGAAACCAAAAACTTGAAACAGACGTTTGCCGGACATAATAAACCCACATATCGAGTTTGTTTTTCGCCTGATGGCAAGTCAATAACGAGTCTTAACGGTTACGAAGCAAAGTTATGGGATATAGAATCCCGTCAATTGAGGCAAACACTCACGACTGAAAATAGTAATATCATCTCTTCTGATTGTAAAACTCTAGTAGCTAGCTCTAAAGATACGATAAATTTTTGGGATGTCGAAAGCAACAAGTTAATAAGACAACTCAAAGAAAGGGGGGGTCTTTCAGATATAAAACTGTCGCCTGATGGAAAAAAAATTGTTGGTAGTGGCACAAATCAGAGCTATGGATTTTGGGTTTTGATGGATGCCCAAACAGGCGAATTGTCGTGGTCAACCCGTCGTAATTATACAGACAGTATGGACATATTTGGGTTCTCGCCTGATAACACTTTTTTGGTATTTAAAGCTGACACTCCACCTTTGGTATTTAAAGCTGACACTACACCAACACCTTCATTTAGTCGTCCACGTGCGTTGCTTTTAGATGTGGAAACTGGCAACATACAGCGAATACTTACACACGACAACATAAAGTCAATTACTTTCTCTCCTGATGGCAATATTGTGGCAAGTGGTAGCTTAGATAATACAATAAAACTTTGGCGTATCAAATAACTTTATTTCCAAGATAAAGAATTCAGTCCCCAAGTTCTACTTTTTTTCTCAAATAATCTCGCCAATTAAATCGTATTCGTGCGCTTCGTTGATTTTGACATCATAAATTTCGCCAACTTTCGGCTCGAAATCTCCGGGCATATCGTTAATTAAAATATAACCGTCAATTTCTTGGGCTTGTCCTTCCAATCTGCCTTGAAAAAGCAAATCTGATTCTTGCGATAAGCCTTCAAAGAGAACTTTACAAACATTGCCGATTTTGGATTTGTTGAACGGCTTGCGCGAGGCGGATAAGGAACACAACATCTTGCGTTGTCTCAATAGCAACGGGCATCTGGTAACAAAAGATTTGGCGCAGCGGCTGGTTGGTTTGGCGGATGAAGTGCGCGTCAGCATTGACGCTTTAGAGACTCGAAATGACGCTCTGCGCGGCGCGGGGAATTTTGCGGCGGCGATGCGGGCGTTGGAGATTTATTATTCCGTCGGGTTTGAGCCGAAAGTCTTGGTAACGGTGACATCACAGAGTTTGCCCGATTTGGAAGAGTTGATTTGATTGCGGATTTTGGATTGCGGATTGCGGATTGATTTTATTGAAGATAAAAATATTCCGAACAATGAGGCACAATCAGAAACCGCGAACACTTACGCAAAGACAAATCCGCATTCCGCAATCCCAAATCCCCAATCCGATTGTCCGCGCTTGATTTTCAAGAGTTGGCAAAAGCAGATTCGCGTCTTTCCGGGCTAAAAAATAAATCGGTTTGTCTGGGCAATGTCTATGCAGAAACAAGGTCTTTGCCCGTTTGGAATAATAATCTCAAGCTAAACTGAACATTGTTTTTTATTCAAATGAAATCAAAATTGGCCGGTAATGCCTTAGTGATAAGTTATTCTCACAGCAACTGAAAACCTCAAGACTGGAGCGCATCTATAAAGACGGCTTCGGTGTCAAGTCAAAACTAGACACATTTCTACTTTCTCGCCAATTTAGCAAGTAATTTTTAACTTGTAGTTCTTTGAAAATTAGTTCTTGGTTCATTTTCCTTTATTTTCT
>JANPDZ010000071.1:0-8108 GCA_031431735.1 Acidobacteriota bacterium
ATTATCTTATGGAAAGTTTTGAGTCCCGCCTTTAGGCGGCAATTGTTGATTGACGAAGAATTGCCGCCTAAAGGCGGGACTCAAAACGAATTATGGAATTTTCGTTCCCGAAAATGGAACTGCGCCTTGCGGAGAATCAATCGTTCCGTTTGTCGTCGGCGTTTTCGGTTTTTCCTTCTGCTCAAAAAGTCTGCCGTCAACAAAAACGTGGGTGATGGTTTTTTCTTTCGATAAAATATCGCCGCGCACGACCGTTAAATTGGCGATCTTGCCCGCTTCGATCGAGCCGAGAGAACTGTCAACCCCGAGGATCTGCGCCGCGTTCAAGGTCATGGCACGAATCGCCGCGTCCGCCGCCAAACCGTTTTCGGTTGTTTTTGCGGCATTGGCGAAAAAGTCGTTGATATTGGTCAAACCGCCTGATTGAAAAGCGAATCTGATACCGGCTTGAGCAAGACGCGCCGCGCATTTCGGCGTTTCGGCGCGAAAACGCAAGGTTTCCAAATCTTCGGGGTCGGCATCAGGCGAAACGGCAGTCGTCCGTTTCGGAAAATTGAGCGAGAGCAGAACCGGAACATTTTGTTCTTTCAAACGCGCCGCCACTTTCCACGCTTCTTGTCCGCCCGCGATAATCGCGTTCAGCTTAAATTCCTTGACCAGATCGAGCGCCCGAATTATTTCGCGTTCGGTGTTGGCATTAAAGACGATCGGCATCGTGCCGCTCAAGATTCCGAACAACGCTTCGAGCGATTTGTCGGCTTCCGGTCTTTTTAATCCCTTCGGATTCGCCGCATACATTTTTTGCCAGTCTTGAAGACGCCCGGCGTCTAACAACATCTGCCGAAACGCCGAAAATGTCCCGAGCAAAGATACCGGATATGTGCCACCGCCCACGGTCCGAAACGTAAAATGTTCGGCAAACGGCGATTTGATAACGATTTCCGAAACCGAATCGCCGGCGAGATTGATGATTGCCGATTGTCCGTTGAAAACTCCTTCGCGGAGAACTGTCAGTGCGGTCGTAAAACCGGCGTTGCGGTTTGTTTCAAACGTCGCGTCGCCAGCTTTAAGCGCGTCAAAGACGGAAACTTCGGGCTGCATTCCGTTCGGATAATTGGAATTCGTTTGCGGAGTTTGTGTTTGCTGTTGCTGTGCGCCGCCTTGCCCTCTGGGTTGTTGCGGTTGCAGCGCGACAAGTCCGAGATTTGTCAGTGCATCGAAAAAACCGGGATAAACTGTCAAACCGCTCCCGTCAAAAACACGCGCATCCGATGGAGTTTTGATATCTGCACCGACCGATTCGATCAGTCCGTCGCGCACAACGACCGTTCCCTTTTCGATCGTCGCGCCCGAAACAGTCACGATTTTTGCGTTAGTTATCGCATAAACATCGTTGCGGGTTTGCGCACTGGCGGAATAGACGGAAAACAAACTGATCGCTAAAAAAGCGAAGAAAATAGACCGGATTTTCATAAAATTTCTCGGAAAGCTGAAAAGACAAGAGTAAAATAATTTGTCTTTTCAAATGTAATTAGAACTGATTGAACTACTTTTACGGAAGATAATCCAAATGGTTTCAGATTGCAAATAAATTTTTGCGTTATTTACCATTTGAAATTAAACATCTAAAATCAAAATATGAGTGCGATTATTCTTTTTGACGGTGTTTGTAATTTCTGCCACGGTTCGGTCAATTTTATTATCGAAAAAGATAAGAAGAATTACTTTAAGTTCACACCTTTGCAGTCGGATGCCGGAAAGGAATTTGTCGCTACGTTTGATTTGCACGAAATTGATTCGGTAATTCTGGTCGAAGACGACAAGGCTTACACACATTCGACCGCCGCGCTGAGAATTGCGAAAAGATTGGGCGGAATTTTGTCGCTGGTCTATGTGTTCATTATCGTTCCGAAATTTATCCGCGATTTTTTCTATAAACTTTTTGCGAAAAACCGTTATCGTCTTTTCGGTAAAAAAGACGAATGTATGATACCGACGCCCGAAATTCGCGCGAAATTTCTTTGAAGCAGGATTTGGTTTTTGGTCTTTGGTCTTTTGTCGAATATTTATTTTTGTGACTATAAACCAAAAACCAAAGACTAAAACCCAAAACATTATGAAAGCAATCTGGAATAATCAAATAATTGCCGAATCAAACGACACGATCGTCGTTGAAGGAAATCATTATTTCCCCGAAGATTCGATCAACATAGAGTTTTTTGCGCCGTCTGAAACACACACGGTTTGCGGCTGGAAAGGCACGGCAAACTATTACGATGTCGTCGTTAATGGCGAAACGAACAAAGACGCGGCGTGGTTTTATCCCGCCGCAAAGCCCGACGCAAAGGAAATCGAAACTCGCGTCGCGTTCTGGAAAGGCGTACAGGTTTCGGAATAAGGAAAATTGTCCCGGACGAAAAAGAATAAACGGCGGATAAATTATCCTCATCATTAACGACATCTTATGACAGAAAACGCGGTCAAAGACCGCTTGCTTAACGGTCGAGATGATTTTTAAGAAAAAAAATCGTGTTCCCCGGTATTTAATAAAATAGGTTTTATGAATAACTTCTCATTAGCCACGCTCGAATATGAAAAGCTCCTGATGCTTGTCGCGCGTCACGCGCAGACACCGATGGGCGAAAATCGTTTTGCCGATCTGCGTCCGCTCGTGAACCGTTTGGAACTCGAAAAAAGCCTACAGGCGATCTCCGAAACGATTCTGCTGAATGAAGAAAAACAGGTTACGTGGTCATTCAGCGGTTTGGAAGACCCGTCGGATGCGGTCGCAATTTTGCGAATCAGAGGCGCAACTTTAGAGCCGACCTTGATGCTCGAAGTCTCAAGGGTTTGCAATCAGGCACTTTTTGCGCGTTCGGCTATTTCGCCCGAAAAAGAATTTGCGCCCGTTTTGTGGCAAACGGTCGAACATATTCCGCCGACGCTTTTTGCGGCAATTGATAGGATCAACAAAAAACTTCTGCCGTCGGGCGAAATTGACGATTCGGCTTCGCCTGAATTAGCGAGAATTCGTCGAGAGATCAACGCGCAGCGCGGACGGCTTCAAAAATCACTCGAAACGACGATGCGCAACACCGGCGAAGCGATTCAGGACGCGATTGTGACCGTCAGAAACGACCGTTATGTGATTCCCGTCAAATCGGATTTTCGCGGCAGACTCCAAGGTGTCGCGCACGGCTTTTCTTCGTCGGGCGCAACCGTTTTTGTCGAACCGCTCGAAGCCATCGAAGCCAACAACGAACTCCAAAACTTAAAAGGCAAGGAAGAACGCGAAATTGCAAGAATTTTATTTCAGCTCACCGAAGAACTGCGCGAACAGCTTCCGGCGATCGAAACGGCGGTCGCGGCGGTCGCCGAACTAGATTTTATCAAAGCAAAGGTCGAGTTTGCCCGAAAATTCAAGGCAATCGTGCCGACGATTTCTGATAATGAAACGCTTGATCTGATCGAAGCGCGCCATCCGCTTTTGGAAGAAAATCTTCGATCTTCGGTTCCAAGTTCCAAGTTCCAGGTTCCAAATTCATCGGAAAAAAATCCCAAATCCCAAATCCCAAATCCCAAATCGAATGAAATCGTCCCGGTAAGTTTCAAACTCACCAAACAAAATTCGGTAATGATAATTTCCGGAGCAAACGCGGGCGGCAAAACGGTTGTCATGAAAACCGCCGGATTACTTAGTTTGATGGCAGTTTCTGGTTTGCCTGTTCCGGCACGCGAGGCACAGATTCCCTTTTATAAATCGGTCTTGGCGGACATTGGCGATCATCAATCGCTGGCGGCGAATCTTTCGACATTTTCGTCGCATATCTCGAATATCGCCGGAATGATGCGCGATTGCAGTGCGCCGTCACTTGTTTTATTGGATGAAGTCGGCACCGGAACCGATCCGGACGAAGGTTCGGCACTCGGCGTCGCGATCGTTGATTATTTCCGACGGAATTGCGGCGCACAGGTTGTTGCATCAACGCATTACCGCGGCTTGAAGATCTACGCCGCAAACGATGAAAACGTGATCAACGCGTCGGTTGAATTTAACGAAAAAACTTTGCAGCCGACCTATCGTTTATTGGTCGGACTCGCCGGCGCGTCAAGCGGAATCGAGATCGCAAGGCGTTTCGGGATTCGTGATGACGTGATCGCAACCGCCCGAAAAAATCTGGACATTTCCGCCCGCGAAGCCGAAAACTATCTCCATAAATTATCGAGCGAAACGCGGCTCGCAACTGACTTAAGAATCGCGCTCGAAGAAGAACGCGAAGTGACGGCGACCAGATACGCCCAACTCGACATCCAAGCGAGAAAAAAAGAAAAAGAACGCCAAAAGCAATTTGAAAGCGAACTCGCCCGGACGATTGACGAATTTGAACGCCAGTCAAAAGCCTTTTTGAATTCGATCGAAGACAAAGCCTTAAAAAATAAACTGGATAAAGAGCGCGCTGCGCGAAAAGCCGAACTCAACCGCGCCGTGTTGTCGAAAGTCCAGAATCCGCAGAAAAGCAGTCAACGGTCGGCTTTCAATTTCGAGGATCAGAACCAATCCGAAATCCCAAATCCCAAATCCCAAATCATCGTGGTTGGTTCAAAGGTGCGCACCTCTTTCGGCAATATCGGAACGGTCGAAAAGATTGATAAAGAAACGGCGGAAATAATGGTCGGCGCGATGCGTTTCCGCGAAAAACTTGCGAATCTGCAAGCCGTATCCTTGCAGGTTCAAGCGGAAAACGCGCCGAAACCGCAAACGCGCGGCGAAAAACTGCAAAGTCAGGCAAAGGATTCAAACTTGCGGCTCGACACCGTTGATATGAACGCCGAACTAAACCTGATCGGCAGAACGACATCGGACGCCGAATACGAAATTGACCGCTTTTTAGACGAAGCCTATCTCGCCGCACTCCCGCGTGTCAGAATCATTCACGGCTTCGGCACGGGCGCGTTAAAAAACTTCGTCCATCATTTCCTGAAAGGTCATCCGCACGTCGCGCGCTTTTCGTTCGCCCCGCAAGATCAGGGCGGAAACGGTGCTACAATAGCGGAATTGAAACAATAATTGAAAGTTTCATAAATTATGTTTTGGAGTAATTTGTTATGCAAACTGAACTGATCGAACAGATAATTCATCTCCCGATTGCCGAAAGAGTCGAGATCATCGAAAGAATTTCGCGTAGTCTGCGCGAAGATTTGCGCGAAAGTAATGGTGAAAATTCTAATCGCGATGAACGCAACACCGCCTATTACCGTCTGCGCGGAATTGCCTCGGTCGAAGGGAAAACTCCGCCGAATGATAAAGAAGTCAAAGAAGATTTTATGAATTATTTGTCGGAGAAACATAAATAATGCGTGTTTTGCTCGATACAAATGTCGTTTTGGATTTTGTTTTAGCGCGGCAGCCATTTTTCGTCGAGGCAGACAAGATTTTTATTCGTTTGCGAAATAATGATTTTGAAGCGTATGTTTCGGCAATTACGCCAATCAATGTCTTTTACACAACGCGTAAGGAAATAAACAAAGCCACTGCTTTTTCGGCAGTCGAAGAACTTTTGAAACTCGTTCAAATTGCCAAAAGTAACAATCAAATTTATCAAAATGCTCTTTCGCTCAATTTTAGTGATTACGAAGATGCCGTCCAACACGAATGCGCCGTCTCGGAAAACTTGGACGCAATCGTCACGCGGAACACGAAAGATTACAAAAATGCGTCGGTGAAAGTTTATTCGCCAACGGAATTTTTGCGGGTCATTTAGAAATATCAAGAGGTAAATATGAAATTACAAAAAGCCTTTCTCATTTTGGTGATTTTGTTTTCCTTGCAAACTTGTTTCGGGCAGGAAAAACCAAAAGCCGAATTATATGATGAAGTTGTAAATATGCCCTGCGATGAATTAAAGGGGAGAGTTGATGGTTTTTCCGTTCAGTTAGGCAACAATCCGAATTCAACAGGGTTGATCATCATTTACGGCGAGCAAAACAATCAATTAAGAAATTACCATTATGAAAGCCTGATCAAAGATATTATTGACAATGGAAAATATGACGGCCGCCGCGTCACATTTGTCCACGCCAAGAGTGAAAAGAAACTGCGCGTTCAATTTTGGCTGGTTCCGCCGGACGCGGAAAATATCTTATACGATGAAGAAAACTGGGATTATGTTTTAACCGCCGCAAACAAGCCGTTCATTTTCGATTATCAGGATGATTACCCAGAGAGCGATTGTCCGGCAAAATTCGATTCCGCGTTTTATGCCAAACTGTTGCTGACCAATCCGAATTTTCGCGGACATATCGTCATTCGTCAAAGATCGGTCGCCGGATTTAATAAAATAAGAAAAGAGCTGTCAAATAAATTATTTCAAATCAACAAAACGCCGCCGGATAAAATAAAATTCTTTTATGCGAAACCCGACAGATACACGGCTGTCGAATATTGGCTGATTCCCTTGAAGAAAAAATAGATGCTCGACGACCAATATTTCACTGATGATTTTAAATCGCCCGCTGACCTTGTGCGAGAAATTAATCTTAAACCGAAGACGATGATACAATGATTTTCTGAGGTAAAAACAATGACCCAACAGCAAATAGTTCAAGAATTCAAAACTTATCCGAAGGCGCAAAAGTCCGTTATCATCCGGCAACTTTTGCGAATCTTTGAGGAAGATTTAGAAGAAACCACGCAAAACGGCAACGAGCTTTCGATTGAAGAAAGAAAGGCGATTGTTGACAGTTTATACGGCATTGCATCGGTCGAAGGCAAAACTCCACCGACAGATGAAGAAATAAAGGAAGACTACATAAATTATTTGTCGGAGAAATATAAATGATGCGAGTTTTGCTTGATAACGACGTAGTTTTGGATTTTATTCTGAAACGTCCGCCGTTCAATGTTGAAGCTAAAGCAATCTTCGATTGTGCGGGACGCGAAGAAATTAAAATCTACATTTCAACAATTACTCCAATCAACGCCTTTTACACGACGCGCAAGGAAAAAGGCAAAGACATCGCTTTCAAAGCAGTCGAAGGTTTACTGAAACTCGTTGCAGTCTGCCGGACAAATAAATCTGTTTTGCAAAATGCCTTTACGCTAAATTTTACGGATTTTGAAGATGCCGTGCAGTGCGCTTCGGCTTTGGCGGAAAATCTTGACGCTATCGTCACGCGCAACACGAAAGATTATAAAAATTCTCCCGTTAAAGTTTATTCGCCGGGTAAATTTTTGCAAATCATTTAGGCAATAATATTCTTGCCTCAGTAGAGTCAAAAGATGATGACTTGAATATTTTGAGAAGAATTAACAATCGGCTATACTAGCTTTTAGTTTCCTGAAAATAATCTGAGGCTAGTTTTATGAGAAAAACAAAATACTGGCAAACTGCTTTATTATTGAATCTTTTTTTCCTATTCAGTTGCTTTGTGCCTACTCAAATTGTCGCTCAAACAACGACTGACAAAAAACTCACCCCACGCGAAATCGCTCAACAAACTCTTCCTTCTACCGTTTTGCTTGTAATGGGTAACAGCGACACGAAAAAGGTAAAATCGGGAAGCGGATTTTTTATTTCTGAAGATGTCGTTGCAACCAATTTTCACGTCATTAAAGAAACAACCAAAGGCTACGCGAAAATTTATGGTCAGGACAAAATATATGAGGTTCTGGGCATTGTCGGAATAGATGAGAAAAACGATTTGGTGTTGCTCAAAATAAAAGGAATTAAAGGAAAACCGCTAAAATTAAATATAGATGATTCAATAGCAATTGGAGATGAAGTTTTTGCCGTTGGAAATCCCGAAGGATTAGAAGGAACTTTTTCACAAGGCATTGTCAGCAGCATCAGAAAAACAGAGAAACTCAACTTATTACAAATAACCGCTTCTATATCAGAGGGCAGTAGCGGCGGCGCACTATTGAATGATAAAGGAGAAGTTGTTGGTGTTGCGGTCGGAGCGATTGAAAGTGGGCAATCTTTAAACTTTGCTATTCCTGTCTCACTTTTACGTTCTTTAATTTCAAATCTCGACTTTAGATAAATTTTCGGTTTCAGGCAAAACTGTAAGTGTCCTAAACATTGAATTTATGACAATCAAGAGAAAAA
>JANPDZ010000072.1:0-2551 GCA_031431735.1 Acidobacteriota bacterium
GAGACTTGGTGAGAACATAGAAACATTCAAGGCGTCTGAAAATGTGCAAAAAAAGAGCGTCAAAGAAATGAATCAAAGAGTGAGAAACCAATTTAGAAACAGACAGGATGATTCACCCTTTGTTTTATGCGACACGCTCTATTTAATCTTGAAATTCTGTAATATTTTTTGACACTAAGTTTTATTGGACATTTCATTTGAAACGTCTAATTCCACCTGCACTTGTGGCTAACTATCAAGACATAATAAAAATGTGCCGCTCGCTTTCTCGGCAAACTGTCCTTTGTCATAAATTTTTGCACCGCGCACGAATGTCGCTTCGACTACGCCGCGCAAATTCATTCCCGAATATGGCGTGATTTTGTTCTTAAAGTGAATGATTTCCGGCACGACTTTGAACTCTTTTTCGGGATGCCAGATAACGATGTCGGCATCGTAACCGATTGCAAGACGACCTTTGCGGTTGTCCAATCCGGTAAGGCGGGCGGGCGCGGCGGACATCCAGTTTGTCAGTTCGCGCAAACCGAAACCGCGTTTTTGAAAGTTTGTCCACATCACGGGCAAACTGAATTGCAGAGCCGCGATTCCGCCCCAAGCCTCAAGAAAATCGCCCGTTTCCATCAATTTCAGATTTGCCGTGCAGGGCGAATGGTCGGAAACAATCATATCAATCGTGCCATCCTTGAGCGCGTCCCAAAGTTTTTCGCGGTTTTCGCGCTCGCGCACCGGCGGACAGCATTTGAAATGAGTCGCGCCGTCGGGAATTTCTTCCGCCGCAAAAGTCAGATAATGCGGACAGGTTTCAACTGTAATCGACAATCCTTCTTCACGCGCCGCTTTCAATAAAGGTAAAACGTCGGAAGAAGAATGATGAACGATGTGAACTCGTGCGCCCGTTTCACGGCACAAGCGAATCATCAATTCGATGGCTTTGTTTTCCGCTTCACGCGGACGCGATTGCAGAAAAGTTTGATAATCGTTTGGATTTTTGTCTTTTAATTGTTCGGCGGCATTTTCAATCGGCTCGGCAAGTTCGGCGTGAACGAGTAAAACTGAATTCAATTTTGCCAATTCCGGCATTGCTTCGAGCAGATTTGTTTCGGTAACGTGCGGAAATTCGTCAACGCCGGAATGCACCAAAAAACATTTGAAGCCGCGCACACCCGAATCTAAAAGCGGTTTTAATTCGTGCGTGTTGTTCGGAATAACGCCGCCCCAAAAAGCCACGTCAATCCAACATTGTCCGCTTGCCGCCGCGAGTTTTTCCTTAAATCCGGCAAGCGTCGTGGTCGGTGGAATACTGTTGAGCGGCATATCAACCAGCGTCGTAACGCCGCCCGCAGCGGCAGCCCGCGTCGCCGTCGCAAAGCCTTCCCATTCGGTGCGCCCCGGTTCGTTGACGTGAACGTGCGAATCAACCAATCCGGGCATCACTACCGCGTCGCCCGCGTCAACAAGCGGAATCTCCGCGACCACTTCATCCCATTTGCCCAGAGCCTCGATAACTCCGTTCCGTATATGCACCGAAGCCGGACGAACCGTTTCCGGCGTGACGACTCTCTGACTGCGAATAATTAGATCTGGCCTGTCCATGTTTAATCTAAATTGGCGTGATTATATTGAGCACAATGCCCTTGCATCATCAATAACAAATTTGCGGATAAACCGCAACTTGGTGTGCAGGGGCGAAAATGACGAAAGCCGTCCCAACGGACGGCTCTCAAACCACTGATAATAAAAAAAATTAATGGCGGAGCCGACAGTGCTCGAACCCGCGATCTCCAACGTGACAGAGCGAAATTCTGTGTTTTAGAATTCGCTTAACTATCAGTCTTTTCAGTTACTTAGCTAAAACCAGCAACTAAGGTAAAACTTAGTTGCTTTATTTATTCGGAGTATTTTGGGCACGTTTTTGGGCACGTTTTCCCCCAAACAAAAAATTGCTTGACGGGATTTTGGAGCATCAAAATAGTTCGATGATATTACAAGATTTGTAATATCATCGAACTATGATGAACGGACGGCAACTGGCGCAAAGCAGATTACGGAAAGGCTCGGAGCAGCAAGAAGCGGCAGAAAAGCTCGGCATTTCGCAGCCCTATCTTTCTTTGCTCGAAAGCGGAAAACGAAAACTGCCCCGTAAACTCGCCGCCAGATTCGTTAAAATTTTTGATCTTCCGTCCGAAAAATTACCGTTTGAAACCGACTGGGAAAACCTGCCTGAAAGAAGCAACGAAGAATTAGCCGAAATGCTCGCCGCGCTCGGTTATCCGAAATTCTCTCATCTGGCGAAAGAAAAAATATTTAATCCGGCGGAAGTTTTGTTTTTAGACTTTGGACGAAAAATAGGCTTGACAAATTGAAGTGAAATTTCTAACTCTAACTAAAATAAGGGCTAACTTTTGTAGTCAAGAAGCCAAACAAATTACTGAGAGGCTTTTTTGCACTTTTAGGAAAAACGCTTTTTGCGACAAAATTGCAAAAAAGGTCGCAAATTTACCAACTTTGCCACAGATGTTTAGTTAAAGTATGTAGATACAGGTCTTAGTTA
>JANPDZ010000073.1:0-8192 GCA_031431735.1 Acidobacteriota bacterium
CGAAAACAAAGACGAAGTTCGCAAATGTTTGAACATTGCTTCAGATATTGATAAAAATATGAAAAATTACAACTTCGGCGCGGCAACCGAGAACAACTGGGCAAAAGTAAGATATGAACTGAATACACTGGCGGACGTGTACAATCTGCCGAAAGTCGGTTCGAACGTTTATCGATAATTGATCGAATCTAATTGTACATAATGAACGAGGCAGACTTTTGTAATAAAGTCTGCCTTTTTTGCTGAAAGTTTTGAGTCCCGCCTTCAGGCGGCAAACCTTAGTAATGTAACTGATGTTACGCAATTACATTTTTTCAGCCCGCGTAGCGGGTGTGAGCGTGTAGCCCATAGCGCGTGCTATGGGAAAGTAGTAAATTTGAATGAAAAGCTCTCGGTGAGAGCGACAGAATCATGTTTCTGTCGCCCGTTGTCACGGGCTTGAATGATATGTTTTCAGCCAACCCATAGCTCGCGCTATGGGCTACACGCTGTCGCCGTTTCCAACGGCTAAAACCAAATTTGCGTAACATCAGATGTAAGTAATGCCGCCTGAAGGCGGGACTCAAAACTTAGAAAGTTAGCATTTTTTGTAAAATTATCGGGCAACTATGCACTTGCTTTCAGCATTTTATAGTAAAATAACCCAACAGTTTATCAAAAAGGTCGGCAAAAATGATTGAAGCGGGAAAAGTTTTACAAAATCGGTATCGTGTCGAAAAGCAGATCGGCGCGGGCGGAATGGGCGCGGTTTATATTGCGACGGACGAGCGTTTCGGCAGCATCGTCGCGATCAAAGAGACATTTTTTACGGACGAGAAATTCAGCAAAGCGTTTGAGCGCGAGGCGCGTCTTTTGAACAGCTTGAAACATCCCGCGCTGCCGCGTGTGAGCGACCATTTTATTGATGGCCACGGACAGTTTCTCGTGATGGAATACATTGAGGGCGACGATCTTTCCGAACAATTGGAGAGCGAGGGCAAGGTTTTTTCGCTGACTGAAGTTTTGAATTGGGCGGATCAATTGCTTGACGCGCTCGAATTTCTGCACACACAGGAAATGCCCGTCATTCACCGTGACATCAAACCGCAAAATCTGAAATTAACATCGCGCGGACAGATAATCTTGCTTGATTTTGGTTTGGCGAAAGGTAATCCGACAAATCCCGAATCGGCGACTGCCGCGAAAAGCGTCTTCGGATATTCGCGCAATTACGCGTCGATCGAGCAGATTCAAGGCTCGGGAACCGATCCGCGCAGTGATCTGTATTCGCTCTCGGCGACGCTTTATCATCTTTTGACGGGCGTTCCGCCGGTTGATGCGCTGACGCGGGCGATGAATGTTCTGAGCGAAAAAGACGATCCGCTGATCGAATCAAACAAAATCCGTGCGGACATTCCGGCCGGCGTTTCGAGAGTTTTGCACGAAGCGATGGCTTTGAGTGCAAATCAGCGTCCTGCTTCTGCTAAGGCGATGCGCGAAATGCTCGCGGAAGTCAAAGACGAAGTGCCTTTGGCAAATGAGCCGACCATTACGGACGATCGGCTCGATACGAATATTTTTTCGCAGAAGACTAAACTGCAATCTGACACTTCGCAAGCTGCCAATCTCAAACAATCGGAAGTTAAAACCGAGACATTTTCAAATGAATCGTCAAAGATCACTGAGCTTAGACCGAAAGTAATTACAGGCGATCTTGAAGAATCAAAAACAATGATTCATCCTTTGACACAGGCGGCGAACGGCAAAAAACCGCGTCGCGGATTGGCGATTGGCGCGGCTTTGGGCAGTTTGCTGCTGGTGGGAAGCGCGGCATCGGCGATTTATGTTTATAAACCGGAAGTTTTTGGCTTCGACAATAGTCCGGCGAATGCGAACACCGAAAAAAATATTATAACGGTTGAAGATCCTTTCGAAAACACGAATCTTGCCGAAGCCAATACGAACGCCGAAAACTCAAATGCGGTTGCGGCGAGTTCGCCGACCGGGAATGTTTCAACCGAATCAAAGCTGAAAGAAACTCTGACAAAAACCGAACCGAAACAGACCGATACAAAACAGCCCGAAACGACAAAAACCGCAACCCAGCCAAAACCGGAAACAAATATCGTGACAAATGACGAAGATGATGAAATGGTTGACCGGGACGAACCGCCTGACGCGGAACCTCCGCCGAAAAATCCGCGGGACAGAAATCAAATTCCGCCGAATGTCTGGAAGAAAATGACTCCGCAACAGCGGCGGCAACTGCGGCAATCCTTAGAAATGCAACGGCAGCAACAGCAACAGCAACGACGAAATCCGCAACGACCGCAGCGGCAGCCGGATAATTGAGACGGAGAGACGGAGAGACGGAGGGACGCGGAGACGGAGCGACGGAGCGACAGCGAGACGGAGCGACGGAGCGAAAAAATTCGTTAATAATCTCGAATCTGATATTTCAAATTTGAGATTGCGAAAAAAATCTCCGCGTCTCCTTTGTCGCTCCGTCGCTTCGTCGCTTCGTCCCTCCGTCGCTCCGTCTCTCCGTCCCTCCGTCGCTTCGTCGCTTCGTCTCTCCGTCCCTCCGTCCCTCCGTCGCTCCGTCGCTTCGTCCCTCCGTCTCTCCGTCTCTCCGTCACTTCGTCGCTCCGTCGCTCCATCGCTCCGTCGCTCCGTCTCAATCAAAGGGCAGAGCCGATGATTTCGACGAGTTGGGCGGTTAGTTTTTCGAGATGTTCGCGCATTTCTTCTTTGTTGGCAGGTTTCTGGACTTCAAAAAGCGGGTGATAAAAGATTTCGACCTTTGGGAAATGCGGGTATTTCATCGTTTGCGACCAAACGCGGTTGGCGCCGCGCACGGTGACGGGCAAGATCGGAACATTCGCTTCCATCGCGATGCGAATCGCGCCTGTTTTGAATTCCAATAACTTGCCGTCGGGAAATGTCCGTGCGCCTTCGGGAAAAACGACGAGTGTCGCGCCGTCGCTCAGTGCGCCAAACGATTCGCGCAAAACATTTTTCGTCGTGCCGCGCGTTGTATCAACCGGAAATGAACCGAGATAGCGAATCAGCCAACCGACGAAAAACCAATCGAAAGCCTTATCCCATGCCATAAAGCGAAATTTCCGTCGCATTGGCGCACAAATCCAAAAAGGATCGAAATATGTTTGATGATTTGAAACTATGAGCAAGCCGCTTTTTAGGTCTTTCGGAATATTTTCCTTGTTGTGATATTCGATGCGCCAGAGAATTTTGCTGATGCCGAACACAAAATGACGAACGGCATCAACGACGATCGGCGGCGGATAATTTTTTTTGGAACTTGAACCCTTCACAAACTAAATACTCTGTAAAATAAGTTTTCTGATATTTTTTAACGCAGGGAGCGCAGAGAACGCAGAGGGGATATTTAACAATGATTCCGTCAATTCAAGTATTAATAAAAAACTCTGCGCCCCCTGCGGTCTTCGGCGTTTATATTAAAAAACTTATTTTACAGACTACTAAAGTTGAACTGATTACATTTGTTCGATGCCTTTTAATGGAAACTCTTCGCTTAAGAATTTGAGATGCAATCGCGGCAAACCGTCCAGTCCACAACGCAAATGGCGGACTTCGGCAAGCAGAGAAACATTATATTCGTCACAAATCACTTTGACCAAATCGCCGACTTTGATGGGCAGACTGGAAAATACCGCCGCACCGCCCAACGAGATGTTTTCCGTGACGGTTCTTTCGTGCGCGACGATATTTTCATGGTCGTCAATAATCGCAAGATAAACGTTGATTGGAACAGCGTAGCGCGGCGATCGGGGCGTTAGTTCAGTTTGTTCGTCTTCGCCAATTTGCCATAAACCACTACCGCTCACGCCTGAAAGTTTATAAAGCTGCAAGGGATTTTCTTTGTAACTATTCGGCGGATGTTTACCGACAAATGCCACGCCGAAATGATAAACAGTCGAATCCGTAACCGTCAACGGATTGCAATGCCGCACAATGCTCCAGACGCAATATTGCTGCTCAGCGTAGTCAAAACAACGCAATTGGTGCGGAAGCGGGATGGTCAGCAAAAGCAATTGTCCAATCGAAAATTCGCGCTTCAAATAAAAACTTGCGCCGAGCGGCGAAATATTTATCAAATGCGTCACTTCGCTCCAAAAGACATTTTTCTTTTCTTGGGCTTCAACCCGAATCGGCAGTTCTAATGAGAGGCGTTTGGCCCGACGCTCTTTTTGTTCGCTAGTTGACATGGTTCTACTGGAAATTTAGTGGAAAGTGATAACGTGTGCAAATGGTGACAGAAGAATTTTTTGATTTATTGTTAGAGTTTGGGAATTAATGGAAGGTAAAAGAGGTCAAAAGAGCCTCGTCACAGTGGGATTTCAACTCAAGTTTCAATTCCTTCGAGCGGGAATCGAGCATTAATAAATTCCAAATGGAGACGCGGAAGATTATCTTTCCCAACGCGGCGGTCACGGACAATTGCCGATACGGAAAAACTGCCGTGCTGTTTGATAACTTTAACTGTATCGCCGATTTTCAGATCTAAACCTGAGAAAACCGACGCGCCGACCGCCGAGATATTTTCCGTGACGGTTTTTTCGTGGGCGACGATATTTTCTTCGGCATCGTAAACAGCAATATAAATTTCAATCGGAATCGAATAACGCGACTGTTTACGGGTTGCTGAGGGCAGATATTCTTCGCAGATATCCCATAAACCATTTTCATTGATTTCGCTGAGTTTATAAATTGTTGAAGGGTTTTTTCGATAACCGAATGGCGGTTCCCGACCGACAAATGCAACGCCGATATGATAAACCTTAGATTTACCGATCAAGGCTTGATGACAGTGCCGGACGATGCCCCAAATACAGTATTGGTCTCCATCGCGGTCGTACGCGCGCAATTGTTTTTCAAGCGGAATCGTCAGAAAAAGTAATTGTCCGACTTCAAAAAGACGGTTCAGATAAAAATCTGCACCAATCTTCGAGACGCTTTTTAAAAGCGTAAGCTCACGCCAAAGTTGGTTTCCGTGTTCAACTGCTTCGACTCGTACCGGAAGTTTTGTTGAAATTCGTTCGGCGCGGCGGGTGTTTTGTTTTGTCGCAACTGACATAGCTTGATCGGAAAGGCAGAAAAGCTTTTTCGCTTTTGAGAACTCTATTCAATTCCTTCAAGCGGAAAGAAATGGTCAATAAATTCGAGATGCAGACGCGGAATGCTGTCGGGACCGAGACGCCTGCCGCGGACGACTGAAATAATTGCCGTATTGTATTGTTCGCAAGTGACGCGCATAAAAGAGCCGACATCGACATCAAGCGATGTGAAAACCGACGCGCCGCCAAGTGAAACATTTTCCGACACGGTCATTTCCTGATTAATGACGTTACCGTCGTCGTCTAAGATTTCGAGTAGAATATTAACGGGAATCTGATAGCGCGAATGACGGCGTAATTCTTTTGGCAAATCCCGTTCATCGGGAATGCGCGGAGCTTCGACGACTCGATAAAAACCCTGTTCCTCAAGCTGTGTGATTTCATATAGTTTCGCCGGATTCTCGGCATAACTGAGCGGCGGATGTTTGCCGATAAAGGCAACACCGACGGCGTATTGCTCCGCCGCGATCGAACTTTGGACTGTCACACAGCGGCGCACCAAACCCCAAATGCGATACTGCGGCTCCAGATAATCGTAGCAACGCAATTGGCGCGGCATCGGTATCGTCATCGCGACCAGTCGTCCGCGTTTGATCGGGCGGTTTAGATTAAAACCTGCCCCAAAAGCGGAAACGTCCTGCAGACGCGTAATTTCGCTCCACGCGACACTTTTATTGACTTTTCCTTCGATTCGAACCGGCAAAGCCAATCCGATACGATGTAAGCGACGGTTTTCTTTTTCGCGGACTGATGTGTTTGACAACATATACTCCTTCGGAATCTTAAAGCTATTGAAAATATGAGTTTTAGATACGGTTTGAAAGCCGTTTGAGAGTGTCTTTCAAAGATGTTTTTAATTTGCTAAACAGGCGTTATGCCTGTAAAATAATAAAACGACTAAATCGGTTTTTTTTCCAGATTTTTTTTAATGTTCACACCTTTTCCCAAGGACTTAGCAAATATCAAAAATTCAAAAAGAAAACAATTACGAAAAAATAAATGGATACAAATTTAGATAAACAGCAGATCAATATCGAAGACGAGATGCGGCGTTCGTATCTCGATTACGCCATGAGCGTCATCATCGGACGCGCCCTGCCTGATGTGCGCGACGGTCTCAAACCCGTTCACCGCCGCGTCCTCTGGGCGATGCAGGAACTCGGCAATTATCACAACAAACCGTATAAAAAATCGGCCCGTGTCGTTGGCGAATGTTTTGTCGCCGGAACTTTGGTGCATACCGAACACGGCTTGCGCCCGATTGAAGAAATCAAAGTCGGCGAAGAGGTTCTGATGCCGAACGGTTATACAAGCCGCGTCGTCGAAGCCTATCATAATCCGCCGTCGGAAGTTGTCGAAGTTAATTTATCAAGCCGCAGTTCGTTGAAAGTTACGAAAGGTCAAGAGTTTCGCGTGTTAAATAACGATTTGGAAATTGTTTGGGAACGCGCTGAAAACCTCAACGGCAAACGTGTTTTGGTTTCGAGTCCGCGCAGTTTGGATTTTCCCGAAACGCATTATGATACAAAGAAAACCGGTCTGGCTTACACCGCCGGATTACTCGTTGCAGAAGGTTATCTGACGGACAGAAATCGTTCAAGCCGCGTCGGTGTCACGATGGTTGACCGCGAACCGCTTGAATTTGTCGCTTCGGTTTGCGCCGAACAATCGGTCAATGCTTATTGGAGCGCGAAGAAACCGCAAAAAGCGCATTATCAGGAACTCCACACGCTTCGTTTCAGTAATTTTACGGAAGCAGTTGAAATTTGCGAAAATAGAAGCAACGACAAGGAAATTCCGGCATGGATTCTGGCAGACAGACGACTTTTCGCGCCATTTATCGCGGGTTTTGTTGATGGCGATGGATTTTTGCGTTATGAAAAAGGCAAACGCGAAGCCGTTTTGTGTTCGACCTCTGAAAAACTTATCAGACAACTTCAAACGATGCTTGCCGATAGCGGTTTGCACGGCGTTATCGTTACGCAATCAGCCGAAAACCGAAACGCGAATTTTACGCTTTTCGCGCTAACTTTAACCGGCGAAACCGCATCGCGCTTTGCGGTCTGGATTCAACAACATTTGAAAATCGCCCGCAAACAAGAATTGGCGGTTAATCTTTCAAACTGGAAAAATCGGACGCTTAATCTTGAAACCGAATGTGTTCCAAGTTCAGCGATTTGGGAAGAACTTTCCGCGCATCACATCGGTTCAGGCTGGTTTGTAGATAAAGACGGCAGAAAGTTTCGCGCCGGAATCAAATACGAAACGGGGGCGAAAATTCGTTATTCAAGCGATTTGCACGAAAAAACTTTATCGTATCGGCAAATTGAATCGTGGGGAATTTTAGCAAAACTCGAACGTCTCGGCTCGCCGCTTGCCGCAAGAATTAAAAAGTTAATCGAAAACTATTCGGTTTTGTCGGTCGTTTCGGTGATTGACAATGGCGAACAATCGGAAACCTTTGATATTCAAATTGCACACGAAAGTCACGAGTTTTTAGCGCATGGTTGCGCCGTTTCAAATTGTTTGGGGAAATTCCATCCGCATGGCGATATGTCGGTTTATGACACGATCGTGCGGATGGCGCAGGATTTTTCGCTCCGTTATCCGCTTGTTGACGGGCAGGGAAATTTCGGTTGTTTTACGGGCGATACGAAAATCAAAATGCTTGACGGCACGGAAAAAACTTTTGCCGAATTAGCCGAATTACCGAAAGATGAAATTTTTCACGTTTATTCGGTTGATAAAAACGGAAAGATCGTTGTCGGCGAGGGGCACTATTCTCGTGTTACAAAGCGAAAAGCGACAATTCTTGAAGTTGTTTTAGACAATGGCGAGAAAATCCGATGCACACCTGACCATCGCTTTTTGTTGCGAAGCGGAGTTTATAAACAAGCTAAAGATTTAACTGCCGAAGACAGTTTGTTCGCTGGTTATTTCGACAAAGCGCGAATTAAGGAAAATCTGAACAAATATCTGCGCGTTTGGCAGCCTGAACCCGAACAATATGAATTTGTCTATCAATCACGCGATTTCGTGTTTTCGTCGCTGAAA
>JANPDZ010000074.1:0-3858 GCA_031431735.1 Acidobacteriota bacterium
AGCCCGTAGCGCGAGCTACGGGTTTCGATGCAAAAATATTCTCAAGCCCGTGAATGCGGGCGACAGAGGCGGAATCTATCGCTATCTACGATAGCTCAATGTATCATCGTTATCATTCCCGTAGCTCGCGCTACGGGCTACACGCTGACACCCACTACGCGGGCTAAAATCAAAAATCGCGTAAGGTAAATTAATAAAAAGTTAGTGTGATTTTTTAGGAAAATTATCTAAATTATTACAAAATAAGAAATAAATTTTGACCTTTCAGATAAATTTAGTATATTTATAGAAGTCTGCTGTTAAAATTTTGACTTGTCCCAAACCAGATTGGAGTATTATAAAATAATGAAAAAAGATTTTTCCCCGAAAAGCCGCAAAGACAATCTCGTCATTCAGGAACTCGACGGCGAGGTTTTGATCTATGATTTGCAGAACGACAAAGCGTTTTGTCTGAATGTGACCTCGGCACTTGTCTGGCAAGCCTGTAATGGCGATAAAAGCGTCGCCGAGATTAGCGATTGGGTTGGTGAAAAACTGAATACTGCCAACAACGAAGACCTGGTTTGGCTTGCCCTCGACCAGCTTAAGAAACAGAAACTAATCGAAGACAATGCGGAAGTAAGTAATTATTTTGAAGGATTATCGCGCCGCGAAGTAATCAAGAAAATCGGTCTCGGTTCAATGATTGCATTGCCGATAGTTACTTCATTGATTGCACCGACTGCCGCTTATGCAGCCGCATCAACTTGCGGACCGAATGATGGTATGATTTGCCAATGTCCTGCTCCTGCGTCATGTATGACTAATAACCCCGGGACTGCCGCTCCTTCTACTCCGTGTCCAGGAACAGGAGGAGGTGGAACTACTGTGTGTACTTCTACTTTGGCTTCTTGTCTTTGTCAGGGTCCTTTTGTTTGTACGGGCGTTGATTCAGTTAAGCAGGGAACGTGTGCGTAAAATTAATTTGGGACGAAATTAGATCTTTCAATTTAATACTCACCTTACGCAATTGGCGTTTTCAGCCATCGGAGATGGCGATAGCGTGTAGCCCGTAGCGCAAGCTACGGGAAATTTAGAAATTATTCAATGAGCTATCGTAGATAGCGACAGATTCCGCCTCTGTCGCCCCGTGTCACGGGCTTAAACGATATTCTTTCCTCGAAACCCGTAGCTCGCGCTACGGGCTACACGCTGACACCCGCTACGCGGGCTGAAATTCAACAATTGCGTAAGGTGAGTAAATAAAACAAAAATGCGTTGTCAGAGATAAAATTATTCTCGGAGGGCGCGTTTTTTATTTGATGGAGCGAGATTTAACAACGCCAATTTTTTTGCCGTTTATCAAAAATCCGTTTGAAATGTCTAACGCTTTCTAATGTATGAAAAATGACCTAGTAGTTAATCCGTATATCCGAGTTCAATTTCTCGACGAACAGTCCAACGAATACTTTTTGGTTGCGCCAAAGCCTCACAGCGGTTTGCAGAATTTGAAAATCTCCAAAGTGGAACAATCTAATCTTCACGAAGTTTTTTTAGATTTATCACAAACCAGTTTTGATTTTCTGGATGTCGAAAGAGATCTTGATGCCGCCGAGCGCGAGTTGTTATACAAATCCGGTATTTTGGTCGAAGCTGAAAATGTGCCCGAACTGCCGCTTTTTGCCTGTCCGCTCGATGATCTTGAAGCACCGGAATTTAACGGCGATATTTCTGCGCTGACGGTTAATCCGACGTTTCGTTTTGAGCCTTTTAACTTTGCAAATTTTATGTCCTGGGTTCACGAAAAACATCTCTCGCCGCACAAGGCGTCGGTTTGGCTTCGGCAACCCGTCACGGAAATCGAGATCGGTTACTGGCTGGATAACAGCCAAGCCGAAACGGTTGCAAAATTCACGGCGGGCGAAAAACCGGCATTTGAGATCGAGCCGGAATTTCTCTCTAAATTGGTCGCTGCCGGAATCTTAACGACGCCCGCAATGCTCGCCGAAAGCGAACAAAAAGAGCGTGCGGCTTTGGCAGAGGCGCGAAGCAAATATCTTCAGGATAAATATGTGGTTTTGCACAGGCTTTTGCCGCCCGCCCAAATGGAGGCGATGCGCCGCTATTACCGTCAATATGTCGGTCAGGGATTTATGCTGTTTGGCGACGATCAGGTCAACCGGCGTTATTATCAGCATAATGAACCTTTAGCCGGATTCCTGCATAAAACTTTTGCCGCTGTGATGAGCCTTGTGATTGGTGAAGAGGTCATTCCATCGTATGTTTATGCCGCTTCGTATCTCGAAAATGCGGTTCTCGATCCGCACACCGACCGACCGCAATGCGAATTCAGTATGTCGTTTCAGATTGATTATCTGCCCGAACCGGAGAATCATCATTCGCCGTGGGGATTATTTGTCTGGCAGCCCGATTTTGCAAATGGCGAGCCGTTTTCGTATTTCTCGCAGGAATTTCCGGCGAAATCCCAAGAAGAAGACAAAAACGCGGCGGTTTATCTGACAAGCGGCGACGGAGCAATCTATAAAGGCTGTGAACTCATTCATTACCGCTATGCTTTGCCTGAGGGACATCAATCAACTTCGCTGTTTTTTCACTATGTGCCGAAAGATTTTGAAGGTGTATTACATTAGAGAGAACGAACTAAGCAGGTCAGCATATATTTTGCGACATAATGACTTTGCGGAAACACGCACGAAGTAAGTGTGTAATTCGCCCTTACGGGTAATAATGTTGAAATGTTCGCCAACACCAACTTGAAACACGCACGAAGTAAGTGTGTAATTCGCCCTTACTCCGTGCGGGCTTCTGCATTATGTCACGAAACTTATTCATCCCTGCTTTATTCCGTCAATTGTTTCAGTTCAGGCATCTCAAATATTTCAGCCCAGTTTTGCGGGTTTATCAGTTTCTTCATTCCTTTCGGGGTAAAGTGGAAGAAAATCAGATTGCAAAAGTTATTATTGGCTTTATCAGAAATCGGGTTGCGGTAATGCCATTGACTGCTGCCTGAGAAAATTATTCCGTCGCCGGATTTGAGCGAATATTCAGTAAAATGGTTTTTGGGATCATTGATTATTTGCTGATGCCAATTCTCATACGTATATTCAAAATTATTTTTCCAATCTTGTCTTTGGCTGATAAAAATCTTCCAATCAATTGATTGTTCAATACATATATCGAATGTATATTTTGCTTCAGGAGAATCCATATGAACGGCGCACACGCCAAGATTATTGTAAAGCGAGAGAAAATTGTAAGTTGCTTCGACTTCTTCTTTAACCAATTCGCTGACCATTTCGGTCACCGATTCGTGTATTTGATTAAAAAACGGGTGATTATGAATAACAAAACGCCCCAATCGAAATATCTCGTGAGTTTCCTTTTGTCCGATTTCCAGATTTTTTATAATATCCTTCGATTTCTCAAGAATTTCTTGATTAAAGACCTTTGGAAGTTTTATTACCTCAAAATCCTCACGGGTCTTAAGCGGCTTAAATGCTGCGGTGAAACTTGCCAGTTTTTGCGGAGAGGTTTTTTGAATGATAGATTTTGCGGTTTCAAAAGCCGATAGCCACTGCGAATCATACCACGGAAAAAGTCGTTTCATAGTTTTAACCTCCGAATTATTTACCATATATAGGGCTTATTCAAAGTAGGATGCTGTCTTTGAGTCATCGAAGATGACAAACATCACCGCTTCGCCGCCTAGCGAGAATCGCTAGTGGTGCTGGGCTGAAATTTCCCAACAAAACATATATCTGATAAAGTTTACCAAATATATGGAAAAGATTAGCACAAAATCAGAGTTGGCTAAAATAGAACTTTCGACTGAAGAAAAGGTCGCGTTGGAACAGATCG
>JANPDZ010000075.1:0-10777 GCA_031431735.1 Acidobacteriota bacterium
CACAAGAAACGGAGATAAGAGTCGGGGAGTCAAGAGTCGAGAGTCGAGAGAAATGGTTTTCCGACTCACGACTCACGACTCACGACTCACGACTAAAATTATGTTAGCAATTAGTTTAATGAGAATGGGCTCTAAGGGAAAACCTTTTTATCGCTTGGTAGTCAAAGAAAAGCGTTCAAAACGCGACGGGAAATATTTGGAAAATGTCGGAACATATAATCCGATGACCAATCCGGCGGAAGTCAAATTGGTGCACGATCGTATTCAATACTGGATCGGTGTCGGTGCCCAACCGACCGAAACAATCGCGAGTTTGATCAAACACAATCAGCCCAAGAGTGAAGAGTAAAGAGTCGAGAGTCGAGAGCCGGAAGAGTTTCTCACGACTCACGACTCACGACTCACGACCAACTATTATGAAAGAAGCCGTTGAAAAAATCGTCAAAGGACTTGTCGGACAGCCGGAAGCGGTCGAAGTGTCGGAATTTTCCGATGCCAGGACTGTCAGGATCGAAGTTCGTGTCGGCGAAGGTGATATGGGGCGACTAATCGGGCGCGAAGGCCGCACCGTCAAGGCGATTCGCAGCTTGCTGTATTACGCCGGACAAAAACAGGGCAAACGGTTTCAGCTTGACATCGTTGAGTAATCTGCGAGTTTGGATTTGCGCGTTTAGCGATTATGAACGAAGAATTGGTCGCCGTTGCAAAAATCACTAAATCGCGAGGACTTCGCGGCGAATTGGTCGCCGATGTTCTGACCGATTTTCCCGAACGCTTTGATGATTTGCAAACGGTCGTCGCGCTTTTTCCGAATGGGGAACGGCGTGAATTGAAAATTGAAAGATTTTGGTTTCAAAAGGGCAGAATTATATTAAAATTTGCCGGATTTGATTCAATCGAAACGGCGGAATCTCTGCGCGGTATTGAGATTTGTGTTCCCGAATCGGAAGCTATCGAACTCGACACGGACGAGTTTTTCGATTGGGAATTGACAGGCTGCGAAGTTGAAACCATCGAAGGCGAAAAGATCGGCATCGTTAAAGAATTGATGCGCACCGGCGGCACGGAAATTCTTGTCGTCAAGGGTGTGGAAAAAGAATATCTTATTCCGTTTGCCGAAACAATTTGTGTTGAGGTTGACGTTGAAAACAAATTGATTCGAGTAGATTTGCCGGAAGGTTTGTTAGATTTTTAGATTTTCGGTCTTTGGTTTCTGGTCTTCGTAAATTCAAAGACCAAAGACCAGAAACCAAATGAAGATAGAAGTTTTAACAATTTTCCCCGAATTTTTTCGAGAGGTCTTTGATTTTGGGATCATCCGCCGTGCGCGTCTGGCGGAGATCGTCGAGATAAATATTCACGACATCCGCGAATATACGACCGATAAACATCGGACGACGGATGACCGACCGTTTGGCGGCGGCGACGGTATGGTTTTCAAGCCTGAACCGATCTTTAACGCGATTGAAAAATTGCTCGGCACGACCGAGCGCGAAAAATACGCGCCGAAAACACGGGTTGTTCTTTTAACGCCGCAGGGCAGACCGCTTAAACAAGCCGTTGCAAAAGAGTTTGCGACGGAAGCAGATCATATAATTTTGATTTGCGGACGCTACGAAGGCGTTGACGAACGAGTCAACGAAGTGCTTGTGACGGACGAAATTTCGATCGGCGATTATGTGCTTTCGGGCGGCGAACCGGCGGCAATAGTTTTGGTTGACGCGATCGTCCGTCTTTTGCCAAACGCTTTGGGAAGCGAAACGTCAGCCGCAAATGATTCGTTTTCAAACGGATTGTTGGACTTTCCGCACTACACACAACCGCGTGATTTTCGCGGAATGCAGGTACCGGAAGTCCTTTTAAGCGGAAACCACGCCGCAATCGAAAAATGGCGGCAGGAAAAAGCGTTGGAGAAAACGCAAAAAGTTAGAAAAGATTTGATAATTAAAGGAGATTAGCTGAAGTGAATAGTTAAAGGTTACAAAGGATAACTTTATAACGGTCACCTCTCGCCAAAAATAAAATGAATCGTTTAGACAGCATCGAACAAACACAGTTAAAGGAAAATATTCCTTCATTTCAGCCGGGCGACACTTTAAAAGTTCACGTCCGCATCAAAGAAGGCAACAAAGAGCGTCTTCAGATTTTTGAAGGTATTTGCATTGCCCGCAAACACGGCGGCGCACGCGAAACCATTACCGTCCGAAAGGTCAGTTTCGGCGTTGGCGTGGAACGTATTTTTCCGCTTCACGCAACAATCGTTGACCATATTGACGTGATTCGACGCGGTAAGGTCCGCCGTGCGAAACTTTATTATTTGCGCGATTTACGCGGTAAAGCAGCGCGTATCAAAGAACGCGACACACGCAACAAAAAAGCTAAGGCTTAATTGACCGGGGAGACGCGGAGAATGGGAGACGCGGAGACAGACGAAAGGGAAAAAAGGAAAAAAGGAGAAAGGGAGAAAAATCCGCAATCCGCAATCCGCAATCGAGTGTCTCCGCGTCTCCGCGTCTCAACCATCGGAACAGATTTTGAAAATCAGGCAATTGCCGACGGATATAAATACATTGCCGGAGTTGATGAGGTCGGGCGCGGCTGTTTGGCGGGCGCGGTCGTCGCGGCCGCCTGTATTTTGGATTTGTCAAAACCGCTTCCCGCAGGTTTAAACGATTCCAAAAAACTCTCTGCCAAAAAGCGCGAGCAAATCAACGAAGAACTCCGGGCAAACGTCATCACTTACGCCATTGCGCAGGTCGAAGCCGAAGAGATTGACGAAATAAACATCCTTCAGGCGACCAAAAAAGCGATGCGTCTCGCGGTCGAAAAACTGACGCCAAACGCTGATTTTCTACTGGTTGACGCGCTTCAGCTCAAAGAAATAGGCTTGCCGCAAAAAGCCATCATCAAAGGCGACGCGATTTCCGCGTCAATCGCCGCCGCTTCAATCATTGCTAAGACCTATCGCGACAATTTAATGCGGGAACTGTGTAAGGTTTACCCCGCATACGGTTTCTCGAAGCACGTCGGCTATGGCACAAAAGCGCATTTTGAAGCGATACGACTTTACGGCGCGTGCCCACTTCACCGAAAATCCTTTCGCGGAGTTTTGATTTAGATAAGACGCGTCAGCCTTTCCCCAAAAATCGTTTGCAAATTTTACTCAGAAACAATTATAAAAAATTTTGGCAGTGCGTCAGATTTTATGAAGATGCTGATCTTTGAAAAATAATTGCCCAATTTGGGGTTGTTGTTTCTTACCTTTACAAAGTCTTCATAATTTCTTCATAAAAAGTTCATAAAAATTTCACAAAAAACTAAAGATTATTCGTCTAGTTAAAAGTTAGGCTAATTTTAACGAAAGAAATTCGTTTCAAATTTTGAATCGCGGAAAAGGCTCCGCACCAAAATTAACATAAGTTCAGGAGATAAAAATATGAAAAAAATCAGTTTCAGAGTATTTGTTTTAGTTGTTATTGCGTTTGGTTGCAGTTTGTTTGTTAATGCGCAGGCGACCAGAACTTGGGTTTCTGGGGTCGGAGACGACGTTAATCCGTGCAGTCGGACTGCACCGTGCAAAACATTTGCCGGAGCGATTTCAAAAACGGCGACGAATGGTGAAATTAGTTGTCTCGATCCGGGCGGTTTCGGCGCGGTGACGATCACCAAGTCAATTACGATTGACTGTGAAGACACGCAAGGCTCGATCCTTGCTTCCGGAACAAACGGCATCATCATCAATATCACCGCTGCGGCCGACACGAAAAAAGCCGTCAGACTTCGCGGATTAACGATCAACGGCGCGGCAACGGGAATCAATGGTATCAGAATTCTTGCCGCCAACAGTGTTAATATCGAAGACGGCGTGATTGACGGTTTCGGTACACACGGAATCTCGGTCGAAACTACTTCGGGAACACCGAAAATCGTCGTGGACCGAATGGCTATCAGAGGCAATGTCGGCAACGGTATCAATACTTTTATTACCGGCGGAACGGTCAATCTGGCGGTTACTAATTCACAACTTTCCACAAATGCGACAGGGTTTAGTGTGAGCAGTAATACAAAAGCGACGATCAAAACTTCGACCGTTGCCAACAATACGACCGGACTGGTCGCGGCGAGTGCTGATATGAACGTGTCAAATTGCGTGATTTCCAACAACACAACGGGCATTTCATCTCTGGCAGGTGGAACTTTCAGACTTTATGCCAACATTGTGACAAGCAATGGCACTGGCTTATCGTCGAGTGGCGGCGGCGCAATCCTTTCGTCCGGCAATAATCAGGTTGACGGCAATACGGTGAACGGCGGTCCAACCGGATTTTTAACTAATACTTAATTTCAGATCGGGAATTTTCTGAAAATTTAAAGCCGTCTTCGATTTGAAGACGGCTTTCTTTTTTTCGACGACAAACGCGGAGAATCGTAAGCATTGAACCAAAATAAGTTAATTAAAACATCGTTTAGAAGCGGTCTTTGATCGCATTATCGCTATATTTACGGACATTTAAACGATGTAATGTTTGTTTTCGTCCAATCATTTAACTGAGAAATCCTTTAAATTTGCCAGCCGTGTAATTAGGGAAGACTTTATCGAGATTCTTATTGCCCAAATGTTTGGCGGCGATTTCGCCGAAAACGTCGCGGAAATCGGTTGTTACAGCTAAATCGCGTCCGTCGTTTAGTTCACTTGATTTCAAGCCTTTCCAATCGCCATAGACTTTGCCGCCTTTGACGGAATTTCCAATCAGAAACATTGCGTTGCCGTGTCCGTGGTCGGTTCCGCCCGAACCGTTTTGCCGCGCCGTTCTGCCGAATTCGGACATCGTTAAAATCACGACATCATCCATTCTTTTGCCTAAATCGGTCACGAGAGCCGCGATGTTTGCGCCGAAATCGCGTAAAAGATTGGCAAGTTGTCCGCGTGAGCCGCCTTCGTTAAGATGAGTGTCCCAATTGAGTCCGGGCGTGTCGGTGAAAGCAACTTCCAGACCGACATTCGATTTAATTAGTTGGGCGATTTGACGAAGCGAGCGTCCGAACGGCGTGTTTGTATAAACCGCGCCGTTTTCGGGTTTGAATTGCGCGGGATTGGCTTTTTTCAGGTAATTGACAGCTTCAAAGGTTTCCTTGCCCGTTTCGCCCAGAGAATCTTTCGTGTTTTCCTGATAAATGCCCTCAAATCCGCCTTGCACCGATTTTGTATAAATTCCCGCTTTAATCGAAAAATCGGCGAGATTGGTCATCGCGATCGTCGGATATTTGCCAAAAAAAGAGCGTGGCGTATTCTGCGTCATCGAAACGCCGCGAAACGCCGAATCGTTTTTGCCCGCCGAAGTTTGCAGGACGCGGCTCAGCCATCCGTCGCGTGTTCCTTTATTTCCCGGCGTGCCCGATTCCATATAATCCTGCTCGTTGAAATGCGAGCGCGTATTGCTGGGCGAACCGGCCGAGTGAACGATCGCAAGCTGTTTATTTTTCCAGAGCGTTTCAAATGGCTTTAATGACGGATGAAGCCCGAAATAACCGTCGAGATTGACCGCACCGTCCGTTTTATCGGGTTTCGGAATGGCGATGTTGGTTCGCAGATTGTAATATTCGCTGTCGCCGTAGGGAACGACCATATTGAGTCCGTCAACTGCGCCGCGCTGAAAGATCGTGATCAGAATTTTCTTTTTGCCGTTACGGTCGGTCAATGTCTGCGCGTCGACAAATTGATGCAAAAATTGCGGTGCCGCTGCCATCAACCCGAAACTTGCGAGCGTGACTCCGCTTGATTTTAAAAAATATCGTCTATCCATAAATCCTTACCTCATTGAATATGAAAAATTTTGCTGTGTCAGCTATTTTTTAGACGCACGAAAAGTTAGTTTGGCTAGTTTATTATGCAACAAAAATTAATTTTCCCGGCTTTGACCTTTGCCAAACCTTTTTCCATAATGCAATCGGAATATTATTTTTAATAGCGGCGACCAGGATTATGAAAGAAGAATTGATAAAACTTATTTTAGAACGGCTCGAAGAAGATGCTGATGCAATAAAGGCAGATTTTCACGCCGATAAAGGCATCAAAACGCATCACACGGCGATTGATAATCTTTTTCCTGAAGAGATTGCGCGCAAGATTTACGAATCGTTTCCGCCAATAGGAGATATGCGGCTTCTCGATAGTTTCCGCGAGAAAAAATACACGTCAAAGGATTTCGATAAATTCGATCCGCTGATGAAGGACGCGACCTTTGCCTTTCAGGACGAAAGAGTTATCAACAAAGTCGCCGAATTGACGGGAATCGAAGACCCGCAAGGCGATCCGTATCTTTACGCCGGCGGACTGAGCGCAATGGCGAAAGGACATTTCCTCAATCCGCATCTCGATAATTCGCACGATTTTGAACAAAAATATTACCGCGTTTTGAACCTGCTTTATTACGTTTCGCCTGATTGGAAACCGGAAAACGGCGGAAATCTCGAACTTTGGGATGAAGAAGTAACGAAGCCGATTGAAATTCCGAGTCTTTTCAATCGTCTTGTTTTGATGGCGACGAACGATAAATCTTATCATTCGGTCAACGAGGTCAAAGCGGACAGTGCGCGTTGCTGCGTTTCAAATTATTATTTTTCACCGCATTCGCCAAACGGCTACGAAACAACGCACGTCACTTATTTCCAGGCGCGTCCCGAACAAAAAATAAGACGAATTGTGACAGCGGTTGACAGCGGTTTGCGAACCGCAATCAGAAAAGTCATCAAAAAAGGTTTTGCCAAAAAGGATATTTACGAGGGGGAAAATGATTAAAAATTAAAAATTAAAAATTAAAACTCACATCTTGTAATTTTAAGAAAGCATTTTTTCAAGAATAAATGCTTTGTTGAAAACAAAAGACTTAGCGATGTCAGGTTTCCCTGTAAGCTCTGTAAAATAGCTTAAATTGCCCTAATAATACGGTATATTCCTATTTTTACAAGATGTGAGTTAAAAATTAAAAATTAGTAACGGATTGAAAATAAAGTACCCCACTAAAACAAACCATCTGCCGATTGAAGGCACCCTTGCTAACGTGCGGGTTTCCGCCTTTTTACTATTCCAGCACGCAGGTCTAAAGCCTTGCAATTTCATTGCAAGAATTTATTATGCTTTCTTTTCTTAATCTGAAAAGAACAATCAAGCGAATTTCATTCGCGTTCCGATTTCAAAACCTCTGCACTTCAAGTGCAGAGTCGTTTAGTCAAAATTCTTAGTTGGTTACTTTATTAAACTTTTGTTACTTACTTCTTTGGAGGAACAGTTTGTTCCATCCCAGACTTTTTTAATTTTTAATTTTTAATTTTTAATTTTTAATTCAATCCGTTTTCCCGAAGATCAACCTGCCCAAAAACTCGCGGTCGTCAAATTGTCCGAAATTGGCTTGACGGACAATCACCAGATCTTTTGACGGAATGATGTAAAGCCGCTGATTTCCCGCGCCGGCCGCCATATAGAGATCTTTGACCTCTTCGCCGCCGACGGTTTCGACGCGCATCGCGGTCGGCATTCCCGTCGGACTCGTTCCTTCTTGATTGAGCCAGAATGTAATGCCGTAAGCCGGATTTGCTTTTGAACCGATGACCAGTTCTTCAAGCAGTTTTTTCCCGATAATTTGTTTGCCGTTCCAACGGCCTCCGTTTTTAAGAAAAAGTCCGAACTTGACCCATTCACGCGCCGTCAGATTTGCGCCTTGCGGCAATAATGGATTGCCGTCCGACATTCGCCAAAAAGCGACATTTAAGCCGATCGGCGTCAAGATGCGGCGTTTCAGATAATCCATCACCGTTTCTTTTTTCGGCGCGAGTTTTCTTTTCATCACCTCGCCGAAGATCTGAAACGGAACGGGACCGTATTCAAAGCGTGTTCCGGCCGCGTAGCTGACCGATGCATTTACCGCGTCCGCATATTCGGGAACACGCCCGATCTGCCCCGCGTCAATTCCGCTTGTCAAAGACAGCAATTGGCGCAGCGTGATGAGCGATTTTTGCTTGTCGGTTTTCCATTCGGTAATCGTCTCACTTACTTTTTCGTCAAAGTCTTTGACGAGTTTGTCTTCGATCGCCGCCGCGAGCATCACGCCCGAAAAAGATTTCGTGCCGCTCGCGAGAAACCAAGCCTGATCGGCAGTGTGTCCGTTTTCGTAATCTTCAAAGACGACCTTATCGCCCTTCATTACCAAAACCGAGACGCCGCGATTGGCGGCAGAATATTCCGCTGCGAGCTTGTAGCGTTCTGCTTCGGTCAATGTTTTTGTGTTTTGGGCTTTGACCGGGTAACTTGACGCTAGAAAAATTGCAAAAATAATGACAAATGTTTTCATAATTTCACCAAAAAATAACGCAGAGAGCGCAAAGAGCGCAGAGTATTATTTATTTTTCTCTGCGAACTCTGCGTTCTCTGCGTTTCAAATTTAAAACTTATTGACGCTGAAATTCCGGCGTTCCTAAAACCAGACTGACGATCTTAAAGACCTCCGGATTGCCGCTCGGCGCAAGCAGACGTGCCTGACGGTTCATCCGGTTGCCTTGGACCTCGGCTCGCATATTCGGCACTTCCAGATCATCATTGACCTCGTCGGGCGATTTCACATCCGGCAAAGGCTGTTCGATCTGTTTCAGAAGCATCGCCCGCGTGCCCGGCGAAATTTCGTTATCCAAAATGACCGCGATCGTTTTATCGAGAATCGCCGCTTTGTCTTTTCCTTCAAAGAGTTTCAGATCTGTCTTTGTTCCCGGGATTTGATTCGAAGCAAGCGCGACCGAAAAGTTTAATCTTTCGAGCAGCGCACCCGCGTTGACCCAATCTTCCGCTGTGTCCGGGTATCCGGTCGGAGCCTGATAACCGTAGGGAACTTCGCCAAGTTTGTTGAGCATCGCAAGGATCGCGCCGCTCGAATTGGTGTCTGCACCGATCGTCCGAATCGCGCTGACGGCGAGTTCAAACGGTGTTTTGATCTTCGCGCGGTAATTTTCCGGCGCGTAAAATTCCTTGTCGGTGAAAAGGGCTTTCAAAGTCGTTTTGATGTCGCCTTTTGAATCCAAAAATGCTTTGGCAACGCGGCCGACAAGCTCTTCGCCCGGATTGTCATTGACGAATTTGACGGCGAGTTTACGGGCGATAAAGCGCGCGGTCGCCGGTTGGCTGACGAGAATGTCGATGACCTTCAAGCCGTCTTTTATTCCGCCTTCGTTGATCGTTTGTCCGAGAAAGGTTTTTGCGCCCGATTCGTGCCAGTTTTTATTGAAATAAAATTCGCCCGATTCGAGATCGTCAGGAATTCCGGCTTGACGTTGCAGACGGTTCAATTGTTTGTTTTCTTTGCCATTGATCTCATCGGCGGCGGCTTTGCGATAGCCGCGCGGATCGGCAATCGTCCAACCCGTAAAGCATTTGGCGACTTCGATAATGTCTTGCTGCGTGTAACCGCCGTCAACGCCCAAAGTGTGAAGTTCCATTAATTCACGCGCATAATTTTCATTGATGCCGCGTTTTTGACGTTGCTGGTTGACCTGCGGATTGTCTTTCATCTGCTTCAAAAGCTGGTCGAGCTGCGCGTCCGTCAGACCGCGATTTTTTTTAATTCGCTCACGCATTTGCGGCGGCAGCGTGCCGCCATTTTGCATCATTTTTTGCAGACGATCGGCGTTGTTGCGATTGTTGTTGATTGACGCGTTCGGCGAGATGCTTTCAAAATTATCGAGAAAGAAGAGCATTGCCGGATGTTGCGCCGTGCCGATGACTAAATCTTTGAAGTTTCCGAGCGCGTTTTTGCGAAGCACATCGCGTTCATAACTTGGAATATACCAACGGACGGCGGCTTTGCCCGCAAAGACGTTGAAATGATTCTGCCAGAAATCAACCATTACTTCCTGCAATTGTTTTTCGGAATAAACGCCGCGCAAGACGCGGTTCGCCGTGATCTGCGGAATCAATAGATTCGCTGGGCGCAAATCATATTTTACATAATAGTCACGCAGTTTTGCCTGACGATCGCGGCGGTCTTTGTCGGTCATTTGCTGATCGGCGTTTTGGTTGTTCTGCGCTTGATTATTTTTGCCGCCTTCGAGCTGGCGGATTAACGCGCCCGGATTCGGATATTTGGCGAAAACTTCGGCGGTTGACATATTGAAAACTTCCAAATTCTTGACCTTTAAATCGGCAACCGAATCAGGTATCGAATCAGGATTGAGCTGTTGTTCGATGTATTTGTTCAAGCCCAACGCTTTGACGCGCTCGACATCACCCGGACGCGCACCGAATCCCAAACGATTAAGAACGTGAATGATTTTTTGTTCTTCGGTCAGAGCTTTGCCTTTTTTTGTTAAACCGTTGTCGCCAAAACCGAAAACCGAGGGGCACATCGCCAAGACCATTAACAATGCGGTAATTTTATGAATCAACGAATAATTTTTTTTCATCTCTTAAAAACCTCTGAAAATTTATGATTGCTTCGCACGCGGCGAAAATGTTATCTGTTAGCTTAGACGTTCAGAGTTTTGAAAAGGGCGAAAAATATTTGTTTGCGGTTCGTTGAGGCGGAAGCCCGCGCGTGAGCAAGGGCGCATTCGTGTTATGCAAGCACCCATGCTCACGCGCGGGTTTCTGCCTTTCTAATTAGTGTTATGCAAGCACCCTTGCTCACGCGCGGGTTTCTGCCTTTCTAATTGGCAAAGGACAACTAATGACGAACGAAACCGCATCTAAAATGTCGAAGTTTGCCCCAAAATTAGTTATACTGACAGGTGAGTT
>JANPDZ010000076.1:0-8826 GCA_031431735.1 Acidobacteriota bacterium
CATTGAAAACAAATCTTTAAACTATTGCTCGATTTTCACCGCGACCTCGATCTTCTCAATTTCTAAAACTTCTTCCAAAACCTTCGCTTCGATTTCAATCAAAAATCCGCGTTTTCCGCCGTTGATGTAAATTCTCGAAAGATCGAAAATCGTATTCTCGGCTAAAATGGGCATCCTTGTTTTCACGCCGAAAGGCGATGTTCCGCCGACTAAATAACCTGTCAATTTATTCGCTTTTTCGGGCACGACCGGCGCAACCGTTTTCACATTTAAATGACGCGCCAGATTTTTCGCCGAAACCTGCCGGTCGCCGTGCATCAAAACTACAAAAGCCTTTTTCTCGTTCGTTTCAAATATCAAAGTCTTGATAACCGTGTGTTCGTCAATGCCTAAAACCTGCGCTGAATGGCGCGTTCCGCCTTTTTCGACGTAATCGAACACGAATGGTTCAAATTCAATTTTCTTCTCGCGCAAAACGCGGATCGCGGGCGTTATCGGATAATTCATTTCAAAAATATCGGAACGGCAAAAATTCCTGCGCCGAACAAAAGGACTACGAAAAGTGCCGCGCCGATTTTATCGAATTTCCAGAAAATCGGCTGTTCAATCGCCCGCATCAAGCAGAATAAACTTGTCGCGCCCAAAATCACTTTGCCCAAATTGGTCGTTAATAAATCGTCCGCAAAGAGAAATGTAATGAATGCGAGCACGAGAAAAACATACGTCAAACGCAAATTCAAAACCTGCATTATGCCGCGATTTACCGATTTCAGTTTCGGCAATTCGCGCTTCCATTCAAACAATTTCCAAAACGCCAGATGAAAAACCGCAAATGCCAAACAATAAAAACCGCCGATGTAAATTAGAGTTTTCATAAATTACGGCAAAAGCGTAAAATTCTTGCAATGTTTCGGCTGAAACACGCCGAAATGTCGGCGGTCAACGGTCAAAATCTTTGTAATTTCGAGCCTTTCGGCAATTGCTACGATGCAAGCGTCAACAAAATCAATGTTATTGTCGTCGTATTTTTCCAAAATCTCGGCGGCGCGTTCCAAATCGCTTTCGGTTGTGCGGATAATTTCAAAACCGCCTTTAGCAACCACTCGCAAAAATACGGTTAAATCTTTTAATCTCAATTCTCGTTGTATAAGATAAGCAAGTTCGGGCAAAACAACATCAGGCAAAAGGGCTTTTCTTTCGGTTTGATAGATTTTAAGACACGCCGAATGAAAATCATCGTCTTTATCAAGCACCGCTAACAAAAAGCCCGTGTCATAAATTGAATTTTCCATTACGGCAAACTCCAACCTTCACGTTTGTTTGCGCTTTCGGCTAAAATTTCGTCAACTCTTTGCGAAAGATCGCCTTTTCCGCTCTTGGCAATGCCGACCAAACTCATTCTCAATTCTTGCTTTTCTTGTTCGATTAAATCGGTTTCATCACCGTTTGTTTGTCCGTTCGTCGAGCCTTCAACTTCGATTTCTTCAACAAACTCCAAAACTTTCGCCTGTTTTTCTGGCGGTAAAACGTGGATTTTTTCGAGCAAGGTTTGTTCTAAATTTGCAATCATAATTTTCACCTCATTACTTCATTATACCTGAAGCAACTTATCAAATGATCGTTGACCATTCCGGTCGCCTGCATAAAGGCATACATAATGGTCGAACCGACAAAATTGAAGCCGCGTTTTTTCAAATCAAGGCTTAACGCATCGGAAACCGCAGTCAAAGCGGGAACTTCTTTGATATTTTCCCAAGAATTAACAATTGGCTTTCCGTCAACAAAGCTCCAAATATATTTATCGAACGAGCCGAATTCTTCTCTGGTTTTCAAATAACAATTGGCATTCCGAACCGCCGAAGCGATTTTCAGACGGTTGCGGATGATGCCTTCGTTTTGCAGCAATTCGGCGTATTTTGCATCGTCGTAAAGCGCAATTTTTTCAGCGTCAAAATCATCAAAAGCCGCACGGTAATTTTCGCGTTTCCGCAGAATCGTGTCCCAACTCAAACCTGCCTGTGCGCCTTCCAGGATCAAAAACTCAAACAATCTTCGGTCATCGTGCAAGGGCACGCCCCATTCCGCGTCGTGATAGGAACACGCCAAATCATTTTTCGCCCAATCACATCTCATAAAAAGTTTAAATGTGAAAAAGTGTAAAAGTGTAAAAGTGTTTGGCGAATAATGACAATCAAACTTTTTCACCTTTTCACTTTTTGCCTTTTTCACTTTCTATTGCACTTTTTCGATCTTCGTGATCGTCACCGAACAGAGCGAGTATTTTGCGTCCTTCGGTGCCGAGTCGGCAAAATTAAAAACCGAGCCGGTGATTCTGACCTTTTGCGTATTTTCGATTACCTCGCCATTTTGGTCATGAATCGTCAAACCTTTGCCCTCTATATTCTCGATCGAGCTTTTGCCGCTGCCAAGATCGAGTTTCGTCCCGAGCGGAATCTCCGTTGCCGGCGATTCGATAAAATTTATCGGGCAACGCATTGTCGCCGAGTTGATACTATTGGAACACATCGCGCTACCGGTATTCTTGAAAAATCCGACAACTTCGACGGTTTTCTTGTCGTTGACCTTGTCGCAAACCTTTGCAAATTCGACCGGCTCGCCTTTCGTGTTGCAACCTATTGCTGCCAAACAAAACACTGTGATCGTTAAAAACAGATACTTTTTCATTTCAGATCTCCTTCCTGTTAATTTTTAAAATTCGCTTTCGCTTGAAATGGAACGTATCTCTCAATTAAATCTTGCGCCTTCAAGCGCGAAAAATCCGCGTGCGCTTCCAAAACCGATTCAAACTGCAAAATTTCCTTGATTGAATTAACCGTCGCAATCCCGATCGAGCGCATTCCCGCCCGGTGCGCCGCTTCGAATCCGCCAACGGCATCTTCAAAGACCAGACAATTGCTTGGTTCAACGCCGAGCTTTTCCGCCGACCGCAGAAAAATTTCCGGATCCGGCTTGCCGTTCGTAATATCGTCGGCAGTCGTCACGGCTTGAAAAAACCGGCGCAGATCAAGTCCGTCCAAAATAAATTCGACATTGATGATCGGCGCGGCAGTCGCGACCGCCATTTTTACACCGAGTTTTTGCGCCTCGTTCAAAAATCCGATTGCGCCATTGATCGCTTTGCGATGCGGTAAAAACAATTCCTGATAGAGCGATTCTTTACGATTGCCCAATTCGTTAATTCTTTCGTCGGAAATGTCACCGAAAATAGTCGGCAAAATTTCGCGGTTCGTTTTTCCGGCAGTTTTGACGAGATAATCGTGCACGTTGATCACCACCCCGTTTTCCGCCAGCATTTTTCCCCACGCTTCGGTGTGAAACTGCATATTGTCAACGAGCGTGCCGTCCATATCGAAAATGAACGCGCGGTTTGTAAAATCAAGCATCTAACTTCCCTTTTTCGCAATATATAAAGTCTTTTCGATCAGGCAATGAACTTTGCCGTTTTTGTCTTTTAGTTCGACTGTGTAAATTCTATCAACTGATTTTTCGGTTTCAAGCCACGATTTGATTTCGTTCAATTCTTCCGGCGACAGTAGAAAATCAGCAAACAAAGTTTCCTTGCCCGGGTGTTTGAAACGAATCGTCGCTGATTTGTCCCAAACGACGTAACCCGCGCCCAGAGTTTTGATCAGCATCAGCATATAAATCGGGTCAATTCCGGCATAGAGACTTCCGCCGTAAATCGTTCCGACATAATTTCGGGTTCGCCACGAGAGCGGAATTTTAACGCGCATTTCGCGGTAATCGTCCGAAATATACAAAACCCGTGCGCCGCTGCCGCGATACGCCGGAAAGATATTGAATTTCAAACGATCAATTTTTGTCGCAAAACTTTCGGGCATATAATCTTGAGTCCACTCCGAAAAGTCATTTTTAGCAGTTTTGGGGCTTAAAATTGACTTTTACCATTTTTGAGATTCTTTGTTTTCAATGACTTACAAAACTACAAATTCAGCGATTGAACGATTTTTCTATCAAATAAGGGTTTTCGGAGTGGACTCAATCTTCAAGAATTCAAAAAATTCAATCTTTATCGCGGAAACCCTTCCATTTCAAAAACTCTTTTCGCCTGATTAAAATGCCTGCGGTCGTGCAAAGCGATTGTTTGGTAAGCAACGAAAAGACTATAGGTAATGCGCGGAATCGGCGAAGTGATAATCATTTTTTTCGTGTCAATATTTTTGCCCGCCCCCATAAATTCGATGACCTTTGCGGTCGTTTCAAAATATTCTTCAAGGATCTGCGGATCAACATCGCTCTGCGAAGGACGAAAATTTTTCGGTGCTTTGAATTTTTTCGCGCTTTCGGGGTCAACCATTTTGAGCAGAAGTTTGCCGAAAACGGTCGGCAAAAGCGGCAATCTTTCCCAAAATGTCTGCGTATGTTCGCCGCGCACAGCTTTTTCTATCGCCCGAAGTTCCATTTTATTAGTTACGACAAGATGATCGAAACATTGTCCGACACTCCAACTTTCAGATGACGGTTTCCAGTTTATCTGCCCGCCCGACAAACCGCCGAAAATATTTTTCGCTTCGGCGGAAATTTGCCGCAAATCTTCGATAAATTTCGGAATATCTTCCTTCATTTTTTTGAATTTTTAACGTCCATGAAAATTCCCTTCACGGCGTTCTAAGAACGATTGAATGCCTTCGCGCGCATCTTCCGATCTGAAAAGTTCGAGAATCTGCGGCGTTAGATTTTCAACAGCTTTGTTAAAACCTTCTGTTTGCGCCGTTCGCGCCGAGCGAATCGTCGCGCGAACGCCCAAAGGCGCTTGCCGCGCAATCCGTTCGGCGATCTCAATTGCCTTTTCAATGTGTTGGCCGTGTTCGGTTATTTCTTGGACCAAACCAATTCGCAATGCTTCTTTCGCATCAAATTCATCGCCCGTCAGCAACCAGCGCATCGCGTTTCCCCAACCCGCAACTTCGGGAAATCTCACGGTCGCGCCGCCGAACGGAAAAATTCCGCGCCTTATCTCGATCTGCGCAAAGGTCGCATTTTCCGAAGCGATACGAATATCCGAAGCCAGCAAAAGCTCGATTCCGAGCGTCAGACATTTTCCGTGAACAGCCGCAACGATTGGTTTTGTCCGCGAACGATTGCCCTGCAAATTAAGCGGATCAATGACGCCTTCCGCGTATTTCAAAATCCCGCTTTCGACCACTTTCGGAGCGACATTTGCTAAATCTAAACCAGCCGTGAACATTTCGCCTTCCGCAAACAAAACTCCGCAGCGCACCGCTTCGTCATCTTCCAGACGCGTGTAGGCCGCGGCAAGTTCTTCGATCATTTGCACGTCAAAAGCATTGCGTTTCGCCGGACGATTCAACCCGATCAGCAAAATGTGCTCGCGCTGCTCGACCGAAATTTTTTGTTCTGTTGAAGGTGTCATATTTTTAGTTTATCCAAGTTATCGTTTATATTTTCAACGCAGAGAACGCTGAGTTCGCAGAGTTTTTTTACATATTCTCAATAATTTCTTTTTTATTTCTCTGCGCTCACTGCGTTCTCTGCGTTGAAATAATCCCTTAGGAATGTGTAAATAATAAGTTATAACGATATAAATAAAAAACTACCGGTTCAGAGTCGGGCTACTGCCCGACTTTCGCGAATCGTCGGGCGGTAGCCCGACTCTGAACCAACAAGGATTGTTATAAGTTATTTTTACACGTTCCTTAGCAACTTGAGCTAGTTCGGAAATCCGTCACTTTGCGTCACTCTTTCAGCTTGCCGGAAATGGCGTTTTTCGTGTTCGACAATAACCTGAAAACCATCCGCCAATTTGTAAGTCATCAATTTCATAAATGGCGAAGTGATTTTAATTTTGTTCCAATCGGCTGATTCCGTCCGTTGAATTTTCCCGATCAGTTTCGATTGATGCGAAACAAACTTTTCGACAATTCCGGCGTCAACCGTACTCGGCGGCACGATTTTCTGACTCGGTGCCTTAAATTTGCGCGAATCTTTTTTCAAAGAACCGATCAGCAAACTCGCCCAAACCGACGAAAGCGGCGACCAATTTTCGAGAAACGAATTCTTTTGTTTTCCGTCAGCAATTTCGTCAAGTTTGCCGTAAAAAAGCTCGTTCGTTCTTATCAAATGCTCAAAGCATTGCCCGACGCTCCAGCCGGTCTCGGACGGTTTCCAGTTGATCTGTTCGGCCGAAAGACTGCCGAAAACCTTTTGCGTATCGGCGGAAATCGTTTCAAGTTCGGAAATTATTTCGCTCATATTTTTGTTTGAAACGCAGAGAACGCTGAGTTCGCAGAGTAATCAGTAAAATAAACTCTCTGCGCTCTCTGCGTTGAAAATTAATTCCTCAAAGGCTTGCCGGTTTTGAGCATCGCCGCGATTCTTTCCTGCGTTTTCCGTTCCCCGCAAAGCGAAAGAAACGCTTCGCGCTCCAGATCGAGCAGATATTGTTCGGAAACATACGTCGAATGATTCAAATCGCCGCCGCTCAGAATTTTTGCCAGCTTGGTGCCGATCAGTGCGTCGTGTTCGGAGATGAACATTCCCTGTTTCATCATATGCAGAGCGAGTTTGATCGCCGCCTGCGCCTGCGCGCCCATCACCAAAATATCGGTGCGCTCGACGGGCTGGACATAACCTGTTTCCGATAAAGCAATAACTTCGGCTTTCGCATCGGCAATCAGACGGTCGCCGTTCATCGAAATCGCGTCCGAATCGCGCAGGATTCCGAAACTTCTCGCTTCCTGCGCCGAGGTTGCGACTTTGCCCATCGCGATCGTTTCAAAAACCTTTTTCAAAAACGCGAGCGGATCAGCATCGGGTGTCGCTTTCGCTTTATCCATCGCCCGCATCGTCAATTCTTTTGTGCCGCCGCCCGCCGGAATCAAACCGACACCAACTTCGACCAGACCGATATAAGTTTCGCCCGCCGCCCGAACTTTATCGCCGTGCATCGTGATTTCGCAACCGCCGCCCAAGGTTAAACCGTAAGGCGCGGTCACGACCGGTTTCGACGAATAACGCAGACGCATAATCGCTTTTTGCAATTGACGCACGCCGAGATCAATGTCGTCCCATTCTTCTTCCTGCGCGGCGAGAAGAATCATCATAATATTCGCGCCCGCCGAAAAATTTCCGCCCTGATTGCCGACAACCAAGCCGACGTGATTTTTCTCGACTTCTTCGACTGCGTATTTGAGCATCGAGATCGTATCGCCGCCGAGCGAATTCATCTTCGAATGAAACTCCAAACAAGCCACGCCGTCGCCGATGTCAATGAGGCTCGCCGCGCTGTTTTTCTTAATTACGCCCGTGCGGTCTTTGACCGATTTGAGAACGATAACGCCTTGTCTGTCAGCGATTTCTTTATAACCGCCATTGACCAGATCGTAAAAGCTGCGCGTGCCGTTTTCGTATTTGTAGAACGAAGTTGCACCCGCGTCAAGCATTGCCTGGACATTGGCGGGAACTTTCATTCCTTCGGCCTTCATTCTTTCGACCGATTCAGCCACGCCGATCGCGTCCCACGTTTCAAACACGCCGATTTCCCAACCGAAGCCCCATTTGATAGCGTTGTCAATTTCGACAATCGTGTTGGCGATTTCAGGAATCCGATTCGCCGCGTAACGCGAAATTCGCGCCGTCGTTTTCCACAGAAATTCACCGACATTGTCTTTGCCCCAAACGAGTTGTTTGACACGTGTCGGAACATCTTCCGTTCCTTTGCCCGCATCAATTGAAGCAAACTTCGTTTTAACTTGCGGTTTGTATTCAAACGTCGCAAGATCGAGTTCCAAAATCACCCGTTTGCCCGTTTCGTCTTTCGATTTTTTGAAAAATCCGCCGTTGGTTTTGTCGCCCAATATCTTTTTATCGAGGAGCGTCTGCATCACTTCGGGGACTTTGAAAGTGTCGCGGTCTTCGTCTTCGGGAATGGCGGGATAGAGATTTGAAACAACGTGGGCAGTTACATCCAAGCCAACCAGATCCGATGTTCTGAAGGTTGCGCTCGATGCGTGTCCGATCGCTTTGCCCGTCATTTGGTCAACTTCGGTCGGCGTAAAACCGAGCTTAATCATCTCGTCCAAAACGCACATGATCGAATAAACGCCAACCCGATTGGCAATAAAATTCGGTCGGTCTTTCGCCGGAACAACGCCTTTGCCCAATCTTTCATCGAGAAAGCCCGAAACCTTGCAAGCCAGTTCGCCGTCCGTGTCGGCGGTCGGAATAACTTCCACCAATTTCATATAGCGCGGCGGATTGAAAAAATGAATGCCGACGAAATGTTTTTTGAAATCTTCGGAAAACGGCTCGGCGATCGAAGCGATCGGAATTCCGCTCGTGTTTGAAGCAATCACCGAACCCGGTTTGCGGTGTTTTTCGACTTCCGCAAAAAGTTTATGTTTGATGTCAAGCCGCTCGACCACGGCTTCGATGACAAAATCGCAATCCTTCAATTTCGCCATATCATCGGTAAAATTTCCGGTTTCGATCAGATTTGCATTACCCGCCAACATAAACGGCGCCGGCTTCAGTTTCTTCGCCGCGTCAAAGAGCGATTTGACGATCTTGTCGCGCGATGCCTTGTTGTCTTCCGCGTCCGGCGGCGCGATGTCCAACAGAAGCGTTGGAATTCCCGCATTTGAAAGATGCGCCGCAATCGCCGCGCCCATTGTTCCCGCGCCCAAAACGGCGGCTTTTCTGATTTGTAACATATTTATTTTTCCTTTGTTCGATGAAATTTTAAGTTGGTAAGATTATAAATGAATGAGCATTCATTCAGCAAGAGGGTTTTAGTTAAAATTTTTTGTGTATTGAATGTAGCTT
>JANPDZ010000077.1:0-4672 GCA_031431735.1 Acidobacteriota bacterium
GCGACAAAAGCCGCCGCAATATTTGTGTAATTGCCCGTGTTGCCGACGCGGTATTGCAGTGCAATCGGTTGGATGGAGTTATCGGTCGAGCCGTCGAGGTCGCGTAAGTTATAAGCAACATTGATCGCGGTCGTGCCGGAAGTGTTCAGATTGATGACGAAATGCGGAACATCCGCCGTGCCCGAACCGTTCAGCGCAATCGTCGGATTGGGAAGCGTATCGAATTCAGCGACGCCGCCCGACACAAACAGATTCGGATCGGTCTGATTCGCCCACGCATTGACCGGCGTTGCCGAACCGTCAATAAGAATCGTTTGCGGATCAATGCCGGTCGCCGCGACCAGATCATCACCCCGATAGCCGATGATGCCGGGAACAGCGTTCCAGTCGTCATTCGCCGTAATAAGCCCCGCGTTCGACCAATTTTGAGTAAACGGAATGCTTTGCGCGTTACCATTTGCCAAAGCAATATTTGATAGATTGAAATTCTGACTAAATAGTACTAAAAGCGCAATAATACTAACTAAACCTGTATAATACTTCTTCATTTTTAAACGACCTTCGCTATTAACGACCTTCTTTATTAAGTTACAACCTGGGTAGTTGATTCTGGAGCGTGTGATCAAATTCTATCACAATTGGCAGAAATCCAAACCCGGGATTTCTCATGTTTGGATTTCTCAGTAAAAATTTAGGGCACAAAAATCGTCGGCACCGCAATATCAGCACTTAATCCGAACCGTCTGGAAAAGAAATTTCCGTCTGCCGATCTCAGATAATACCAAACGCCGGTTGACGGACGATAAACCGCGATGTCGCGTCTGCCGTCGCCGTCAAAATCGGCTTGCAGTGGTTTATCGTCCGCCAACCCGAAATTGACGACGCTGAAACCTTGTGTCGTTTTCAGCAAATACCAATTTCTGTCCGACGGCCGGAAAACGGCGAAATCGGCGCGTCCGTCGCCGTCAAAATCACCGCTCACAGGTTTATCGCCATTGAGTCCGAAATTAAAGATCGTGACTCCCGAATCGGTACTTCGAAAAACATACCAAATGCCTGTTGATGGTCTGAAAACGGCAATGTCGGCATTAGCGTCGCCGTCGTAATCGGCCTCAACGGCCAAATCTTCTGCGATGCCGAATTGCTGAATCCGAACTTGTCCGTTTGAACTTTGCAAAATATACCAAACGCCGCTTGATTGACGATAAACCGCGATGTCGGTGCGCCCATCGCCGTCAAAATCGGCGGGCGTTAATTTATCGTTTGAAAGACCGAAATTGACGATTGCGACCGATAAATCCGAGCTTCTCAGGATATACCAAACTCTTTCCGTTGGGCGAAAAATCGCCAAATCCGTTTTGCCGTCACCGTCATAGTCCGAGTTAACCGCTAAATCGCCGACGTTTCCCCAACTCGTATTGTTCGGCAGAGCAGTTGAACTGTTTTCGACGATAAAATCAGGCTGACTTGCATCATTATTCGGGCGGAATAAACTGAGATCGGTTTTGCCGTCGCCGTCGAAATCAAACGGCGCACGAAAGGTTTGCGTGTTTTGACAACTGCAAACATAACCGTCCGAAACAACCAGATCATCAATAAATTGCCCGGTCCGAAACGTGCCGATGTCGGTGCCGACGCGCCATCGAAACTGCACATTCTGTCCGGCCGCCGAAGCCGGAAGTTTGGCTTTTGAAGTGATAAATTCCGAAGTCTGGTTCACTCCGCTGCGTCCTGACCAGCCGCGTCTGCCCATCAGCGGATTCTGGCAACAACTGTCAATCGTGCCGTCATAACCGCCCGTCAGAAACGCGCCGCCGGACATTTCGATGTCTTGCCACGCGCCGCTGTCAATTTTGATTTCCAAAACCGAGCCGTCATAAAGTCTGTTTCGCAAAAATGTCGTTTCGAGCTCATACCAATTCCGAAATTCGAGTTCGGCGTTTGGCGAAAGAATCGAAAAAACGGGCGAAACCAATTCGTTAAGACCGATCTGATTCGGGTCGGGCGAAAACACGGAATTCGGCGGCGTTTGAATTCGCGTCAGGCTCGTTGTCCAGTTTTGCTGTGCGCCGGTTGCCGAAGTCGTCCAGCCGCTCGGCAGATTCGGCGCGCCGACAGCATCGAAATTTTCCTGAAAAGCGATGCGTTTGGTGCCCGTCTTGAGATTTATCTCCACGGTGCCGAGATTTTCCGCGCCGTCCTGTAACTGCAAAGTCAGCGTAATCGCGCCGCCGCAAATTACATTCGGCGAAGCCGTGAAAGTGAACGGGCGCGAAATGCTTGCGCCGCCCACCACTAACACACCGTAATTTTGCGCCGCCGAAGGATTCAAAACGCCGCCCGAGGCAAGCAAATTCGCCGATAAATTCGTCGTGTTTCGCGAACCCGTATTGCGCAGCGCGATGTTCATCGTGACGGTTTCGCCGGGCTCGACGGCGTTGTTGACCGTGCAGCTTTCCGCCGTCAGATTTGTTCCTGCATTTTCCAAAACGGCGGTCGGCGAAAGCGCGAAATTCTGCGTCAGAGTTTGTCCGTCGGCAACCGTTATATTGAAAGTTTGCGAACGAAACCCATTTGCCGAAGCCGTCACTGTGTAGCTATTTGGTAAAACCAATAAATTGCCGTAGCTTCCCGCAGAATTCGTGCTTCGGGAATAAACTGCGTTTGCGGTCACCTTTGCGCTCTGAACCGGCAGGTTATTTGAAGCGTTTGAAACGATGCCGGTGATCGTGCTTCGCGGCGCGTTGGTGCATTCGGCAAAACGAAATTTCCCGATTCGCGTCAGCCAACTGAAAGGACTTTCCATCTGGCTCGCTGCGCTATAATATTGATTTGTCATCCAAAACGTGCAGTCGTCAACCGGATCAACGGTCATTCCCGTAAAATTTCCCCAACGAAAACCGAACGCCGTCTGCACGCCTGAACCTGTCATCAAACTAGCTTCCTCGCGAAACATACCGGCTGGTTCGGTCGCCAACTTGCCGGAAAATAGAATCGAAGGATTTTTAAGTTCGTTGACAAAACTATATTCAAACGCGATATTTCCCTGATGATCCTGCGCCGCCGCCGCCATCCAACGCGAAGAGGTCGTTTCGCCGAAAGTCGCGTTTTCGTGAACGCTGAAACCGGCATTAGCGCGCCGCAACTCATAAACACGAACGCCGGCGCGGTAGGTCTGACCAATCGGCGTGATGCGGACCGTTTGATTAAAAACCAGTGATTCGTGCGTTCCGAAATTTCGATAGGCGACCCGATACATCAAACGGTCTGATTGTGAATCAAGAAAATCGCCGGGCGCGGGCTGGGCAATATCGTTGCGGCCGTCGGGCGAAGTCGGGTCAAACGGAGCGACCGCCAGCGGACTCTCGGCGCGTTCGGTAAAAGTTGAATTATTCGGGTTTTGAAAATCGGCGTGAAAATCAAAAAGACGAATCGCATCATTTGCGTCGCCGTATTCGGTTGCGGCGTAGCCGGCAAAAACGTTCGGAGCGTCTGCGGGCGGCGGATTCAGTCCATCCAGATCAGCGGGCAGCAATCCGCCTGTCCGAATAACAGAACCGGAAGGCAAACTGAAATAAATATAACTCGCCGTCGGGTCGCCCGTCAGGATCTTTTGACGGTCAAACGCAAAAACACCTGTTCCGGCATAATCACTGCCGACAAATTCGTCGTCCGACATATAATACCCATCGGTCCAAACACCGAATTTCGCGTAATCGTTGAGCCTCACGTTCGGCATCACAAATTCGTAAAGATAATACGCACCCAACGGATCGCCGGTCTGCGAAACGGCGATCATCTGCCGAAATGGCGGAAAAGCATTGCAGTATTGACTAAGGAGCCAGCGGTCGGCGAGCGCGTCATAAAGGACAACTGCTTCGCCGTCGTTGCGCAGTGAACAAGGCGTATTGAGCGGCGCGAAAATATCGCTCAGCTTAAGCGGCGGCGTCAGAGCAGAGCCGTTTTTGTCGTAAATTCGCGTTAAGGTATTGACTGTTTGAATGTAATGATTCAGACCGACATCGCCGTTCGTGTCCGACGGAAGAAAGTACAGACCGAAAATTTCGCCGTTGTTGAAATTTGAAATTCCGTCAAAAGAAAGCGTCGGCGTGGGCATTGGGACGGCGGAAGGTTGCGCGAGATTTGTTTCTGTGTCGTGCGCCGCGTTTTCGTCCAATGCGCGGGAAATCTGATTTTCCGACACAAAACGCACTTCGCTGTTTGTTGTTGGCTTAGATGTTTGGCGCACGTCGCTAAAACTACTGACCTTTGGCGAAACGCCAACTGCGGCCGCCTTGACGCTTTGCGGTTTTAGTTCACGAAAAGACTGTTTGATCAAAAAATCTGAATTCGCGCTTTTGGAGGTTAGTCGGATGGCAAAAAACACAACTAAAGAAACAACGGCTAAAATTACGGTAAACCTCAATTTCATAACGACGACCCCATAACGAACTGTTGTAAACGATAATATCAGAAACGATTTGCATCTTAAATTTATTTTCGTTCCTTTACAAAAAAAACTCATTACTGAGCGGTCTAAAAATTGAATAGCTTAGTTCTACTTTGTTAGACCAAATTAAGTTTCAAACAGAAATCAAAAATAGAGGTAAGATAGTGAAATGAAGATATTTAGAGATGAATTAACAAGCGAAAAAAACTACACGGATATGTG
>JANPDZ010000078.1:0-4388 GCA_031431735.1 Acidobacteriota bacterium
CAATTACAGGTCTGGAAGGTGCGCTCTCTCGCCCGCTCTTTTAGCACAGATTTTATCTGTAACTTTTTACTGACGCATTACAGTCGGGTCGAGATTTTCCTTTTCGAGAGATTTCCTTCTCGTCTTCATTAATACTTCAGCCACATTTTTATTATTGGCTTTCGCTCAAAATTCCCTTATCAACAAAAATTTTGCGTAAAGCGTTCTCGTTTCTGCCTTTGTTCAGGTCGCGGTTGGTGGCGATGATGGCGTTTGCGGCATCTTTGAATTTGGCGTTGCGCGGAAGCCGGAAGTTTGATTCGAGAATCAATTTATCGGCGGTTGGTTTGCCAAGTTGTAGCCAGATTTGCCATAGACACGCGCTCCAGATCTCACCGTTATTATGTACTTCCATATCCGGGTCTAAATCTTCGGGATAATGTTTCGGTGTATCGAGCCGTCGCAAACAAGGCGCACTGCCGGGTTGAAAACAATTTACCCATTCCGAAGGAATCCCAATTGCCCACCACGCTCCCAAATAAACGTTCCAGACGCTGTTTTTCTGGTTTAATTTGGCAAAAAACGAAGCCGCCCAATAATCACCGAAGCCTTCGTGAATGGCTCTTGATTCACTGCCGCCGCTCAACATTCCGGGAGATTGAGCATCAAGCAAGGCATGTCCGTATTCGTGTAAAATAACGGTGGCATCTTCTGCCGTGTCAACGCCGCCCGTGCCGAAATTTAATCCTTTGTTCCAAGACGAATAAAAAGCGTTGTAGTCTTCGACCAATGCCCCCGAATCGTCTTTTGCCAAATAATTGACATCTATCGGAATCGAGCGATTAAGAAGGTTTGGATAACCAAGCTTCTTCAGATAGAGGGTGCCTTCCGTAACCCAATAATAAGCCATAACTTCTTCAAATCGGTCATCGGAGCGCGTAAAATTGAAAGTCAAATTTCGGCTGGTTGCTCTTTCAAAAGTCCAGGTCAAACTTGTTTTGGCAAATTTGCCGTCCAATTTTCCCTTACCGTCCAAATATAGCAATGAAACGGGAACCAGTTGCGACGTCAGAAATGGCGAATCGGCATCGTTATTATCGGTAAAATCATATTTACCACTCGAAATAACCGGATTGGGTTTGAAAACTTTACCTTTACCCGTCGCATAAATCGCCGCATTTTTGAGACTGATGATTTCATTGTCTTTGGCGTTCACCAAAACTTCCCAAGCACCTGCCGGTTGAACGGTTTGAAAATTAACGCGAAAAACTTTGGTCGGATCTCCCGCATTTCTTCGCAACATTCCGGCTTCGGCGACCGGCTGAAGTTTCGGATGAATTTTTCCGTTGACCGCTTTTAACGCGGCTTCGATCGCCGCAGCCTGATTTCCTTCGCCCTTGTTAAATCCGCGCGTGGTTTTTAACGTTACAACATTACTGCTGGCATTCATTATCTGCAGTTTTTTATTGACCGAAACTTTGATCTCTTCATCAAAGACGGGCAAATTTTCATAAAACTGATTGTAAATAATATGCGTTCCGGTCAAGGATTCAATTTCCTCTTTAATTCGCAACCCGGTTGCCACACCTTTTGATCGGACAAGCGGTTCGATACCGAACTTCGCGGCATTTTCACGCAAAAATTTATCAGCCGCGTCGCCAGCATTTTTCGCGCCCTTCACGTTCACATTGCCAACAACGCGGACAGTTTGTCCGGCGTTATTTTGCTGAACGACGGCACGCGCGATCAGACCTTTTTTCGGTTCAGACAATTCGCTCGGGTTTTCCGCATCACTGCTCGCAGGCTGTCTTGGCGACCTGATCAATTGTGATTTTATTTCGGTTTGATTACTATCGCTCTTTTGACTGATCGCAATCGTCGTCAAAAATATTGAGCATATTACAAATGTTAAAGCTAGTTTTTTCATAGTTTTTTCTCCTTGTTAATCTCAAATTTAATCTCAAAAATCAGTTCCAATTCGCGTTCAAAGTGAACAGTTTTCAATATTTACAAATCCCCCGTTTGAGCGTTTCTAATTCGGAGCATTTTCAATTATCGCCCTGACAATCTTTCGGCTCAGTTCTTCTTTGTCCGTCGTGCTGCCTTCAACAATCACTGTCTTAAACGGTTTTTTGTTGATAACTAAGATCAATCTCACTTTGATTGCATTGCCGCTGACTTCATAAACTCCGCTCGGTGTGATGGCATCGTTCATTTCGTTTGCTTCGACAAAAACGATCCGTGCTTCTCCATCACTTCTTGAAAGGGTCGAACTTTCGTCGCGAAGTGTTTTTCCGACTTGTTGAGAAATTTCTAAATCGTCAAATTTCTCGGCATCATTAAAAAAATTCGGTTTAAGAATCAGCGGTTTGACGCGGGCGAGCGTGAACTTGCTTTTCTCAAGCGTTGAAAATCTGCCGATGTCGAAACTGCGGCTGGTCGTCGGGGCAATGATTCGCGGTTGTTGGATTCCGCCAATGCCTTTCGCTAATTCGACAACCGAGTCTTCAGCGTAATTAAATAGTGAATTGACATCTGCATATTCGCCATCTCGCAATTTCGCGCCGCTCATTCCTTGTAACAGTGAATATGTCAGCAGTCCTTGTCCGTAGCGCGTTGCTTCGTAGCTTTGCGCGTCCGCCGCCGAACCCATCAGCACATAAAATCCCGTCCGGTCTTTCATCCGGTCTAACGCTTTGATCTGATCGGGTGACAGTTCACGCGGTTTGATAAGGCTCGCTTCGACCGCGCCCGCCGCGCAGGTGTCGAGAATCATCGCCCGTTTCAATGCCGGAACATCCCGAATCCATTCTGCCAATTCGTCACTGCTGATGGTCGTCGCAGAACGCAGTTTATCATCGAGCAGTCGCGATTTGTCGGTCGTCACGGCTTCCTGCGTCAGATATAAATAAGTGTCGCCCGTGTCGCCGCCCTTGTTGATGGAAGTTCCGTGTCCGGCGAGATAAACGACCAGCACATCGGTCGGTTTGGCTTTCCGGAATTCTTCAAATGTCTTTTTGAAATTTTCTTTTGACGGTGCAAGTTGTTTGGAATCGGTTCCCGTCAAGAGGAGCGCATCTTTGTCCGCGCCGCTTGCCAGCAATCTGATATGGACTTTATCCTTGCCGAACAATTTGACCGCGCCGAGTTCGACCGCTTTGGCAAAATCGCGGGCGTCCTTTGACGAATAACGCAGATTGAAATCTTTATTTTCATATTCGGAAACGCCGCCGATGATCGCGTAAAATTCCTGCGGTGTGTCGTCCTTTTGGCGGTTGTCAATATAAAAAACATTCGTACCGCGATTTCTGAGCCAACCGGCTTCGTTGCGGGCGATCACGCGGATGTCGTTCGGCTCGCCTTTTTTGAGTGTTTTGGCGGTTGAAAAATCAATCTTGAATTCGCCCGCTTTACTTTTCGGGTCAAATCCGGCGGGACGTGCATCGGCTAAGAATTCCGCGCCGTTGACAAAAACCTGCACGCGCCCGATGCCGCCGCCGCGATTTTTGAGCTTGACTGTCAAAACCGTTTCACCGTCTTTAAGCGGCGCGTATTCAGCCAGCGGATAAAGCTCATCAGCGGTAAAAACCGAAACCTTACGCGTCGCATCCAGATTTTCGCCCTTAAAGATTCTTTGAAGGAGATTCGGCGTGTAATAACGATCTTTGATCTGTTCGAGGTCAATCGCCTCAAGCCCAATGACAAAGTGCATCAACTTCTGCGCCCCGGGCGACGCATCAAACCGACCATCGGGATCAACGACCACCCAATCCGTTTCATCAATTGCGATCAGACTCGCCAATAATCTGCCTGTCTTTACATCAAAGAGATTCAGTTTGTTGTTTTCACCCTGCTTGATCTGAAATCTGCCGTCGGGTGTGATTGGTGCATAATCCCTTTCCTTATAAAAATCAGGCACAACGGCGAAAACCTCGCCCACAGTTTTCGGATCGTCTTTTTCAAAAGTTTTCAGTTCCTGCCCCGTCTGGACATCCCACAACTTGACGGTTTCGTAATCTCCCGAAGCGAGAGTTTTCCCGTCCGGTGAAAAGACTACTTCATAGACAGAATCAGTATGACCTGCGAGATTACGAAGTTCCTGCCCCGTCTGGACATCCCACAACTTGATGGTTCTGTCCCGACTTCCCGAAGCGAGTGTTTTCCCGTCCGGTGAAAAGGCAATTGACTCGACCCAAGAAGTATGACCTGCGAGATTACGAAGTTCCTGCCCCGTCTGCACATCCCACAATTTGACGGTGTTGTCCAAACTTCCCGAAGCGAGTGTTTTCCCGTCCGGTGAAAACGCAACTGAAAAGACATCAGCAGTATGACCTGAGAGAGTGCGAAGTTCCTGGCCCGTCTGCACATCCCACAATTTGACGGTGAAATCCCGACTTCCCGAAGCGAGA
>JANPDZ010000079.1:0-17056 GCA_031431735.1 Acidobacteriota bacterium
CGTCGAAACCGGCATCGGCGAAAAATGGACGGAAAAACAAACCCGCATCTACGGCATCTTTCGTCGCCAATCTTTCGCCCAAACTCTTTTTGAAAAAACAGGTTATCAACCCGCCGACATCACGATCGTCGTCAACACGCATCTGCATTTCGACCACGCCGGAGGCAATACGATTTGGGATTTGGGATTGCGGATTTCGGATTTCGAAAAAGAAGAAGCCCAATTATTTGGCGATCAACCAAAAGAATCCGCACAGTTAATTCAAAATCAAACTTTACCTACCAATCCGCAATCCCAAATCCGCAATCCCAAATCCCAAATCCGCAATCCCAAATCCGTTATTCCACAATTCCCAAACGCCCGTTATTTTGTTTCACGATCTGAGTTGAATGCGGCGCAAAATCCTTCGGAACGCGACCGCGCCAGTTATCTGTCGGAAAATTGGCAACCGCTGATTGAAACCGGTCAACTCGAACTAAAACCCGATAATTATGAGGTTGTCGAAGGTTTATCTTTGCAAACCATTCGCGGACATTCCGCCACAATGCAAACGGTCTGTCTGCGGCGCGGCGGCGAAACGCTTTACGGGTTTGCCGATCTGATTCCGACGCGTGCGCATCTTCCGCTTGCCTGGATCATGGGCTATGATCTTTTCCCGACCGAAACGCTCGAAGCCAAAAAATATTTAATTCCGCTTGCGTTGCGCGAAAATTGGATATGTCTTTTTTATCACGATTTTACGCAGCCGCTTTGCCATTTGACTGAAAAAGACGGTAAGATTCTCGCGAATGAGATTTAATTACGGGCAAATTAATTTTTTGCAATCGTCGTCTAGTTGTATCTTTGAATTGATACTAAAAATTACTTAAAGGAGATTTGTGTGATATGAAAATTAATAGTGCGGGTTCGGGTCATACGGGACCTGTCAAAAACGGCGATGCCGAATGGTTGGCATACGACGCGGCACTCGATAAACAAAAAAAATGTTTGGAAAAAGCCATCGGAATCTGCAAAAGCAACATTAAAGGAAGCAAAGCCTGCAACGATGCGTTTAAAGCACTTCCCGGTGGACGTTCATTTGACGACATTTTTGATGACGGCACAGTTTGGATCAGCTATTGTCCAAACAAAACCACTTATGGTTTCACGAATAGCGTCGGCGGCAAAGAAATAACCATCTGTGAATACGCTTTTATGTGGGGTTTTTGGAGTGTTGTCGGCACTTTGGTTCACGAAATGGGGCACGTCAACGGCGCCGGCACAGCCGACCACGCCGCCGAAGGAACGCTACTTTCCTGCGGTCTGGCAAAAGTTCACGATCCGACGATCATCGGCAGCCGCGACACGCCGCCGGTTTACATCGCGTAAAAATTTCGATTCATACTGCGCTTCAAAAAAATCAGAGTTTAACCGCTCTGATTTTTTTTTGTTTTGATTTATAATTTTAGTTTTGACCGATACTAATTTTGAGAGGTAAAAATATGTCCGCAATCACCGCCGCCTTGCCGCATCGCAAGTTCACGGTTGACGAATATCACAATTTTATCGAACACGGTATTTTCAAACCCGAAGAACGCCTCGAACTTTGGGAAGGAGAGTTTATTACAATGTCACCGATTGGAAAAAGACACGCTTCATCAGTAGATTTTTTGGTTGAATGGTTAATTGAAATTTCTCAACGTCGTTTTATCGTGCGTTCGCAAAGTCCGATCGTTCTCAATGATTTGAGCGAACCGCAACCCGATGTTTGTATTTTACAACGGCGCGAAGATTTTTACCGTAATACAAGCGCGACAGCGAACGATGTTTTGCTTGCCATCGAAGTTGCCGACACGACCCTGAAATACGACCGCGACATAAAATTTCCGCGCTATGCGGCAAACGGAATCAAAGAAGCGTGGCTCATTGATCTGGAAAACAACCGCGTCGAAATTCACTCAGAACCGACTGAAAATGGTTATTCACTGATAAAAGTTCTCCATCACGGACAAACAGCGGAATCAACCGTTCTGCCGGAAATCAAAATCGCCATCGAAGAAATTTTAGGATAAATTCAACTTGCAATGGCTTTGCTTGAGAAAATAAAAATCAATTTGGATTATTTGCTTGGGAAAGCTAATTCGTCGCTCTATGCACCTCTGTATAAAAGCCCGAAACTAACCACAAAAGACTGGCAGCATCGTTGGGAAGTTTTTGGCAATGATGAAGATTCATTTATATGGCATGGTGTTGATTCGGAAGGAAATTTAGCCGAATTTGTTTGTGGTAGCGCGTATGTTCCCGAAGCATTTTTTCAAGATGTTGCCGCGAATAAAATGTTATCAGATTTTTTTGGAGATTTGCCCGAAATCACTACGAGTTTATTACCTGAAAATTTAGACATCAGACTAAAAGAATTTGCAAACGATAGTAAGAATACCTTTTGGAAAACGGGAGCGAACGATGGTCTTTTTAACTTTAGCGACACAGATGAAGATGAGTGGAACACAACTCGCGCTGATGCTGCTTACAATTATGAAAGACCTCCGTATGAATTATTGATTATTCCGAAAGCCCCTTTGAAGATAAATCAATTACCTGCGGAAATCCAAAAACTTCTTGAACCGTATCATTTTCAAGACTTGAAGTTTGCAGAGTGCAAATTATTAAATGTAGCAAAGTATCTTTATTGCGAAAAATAAATTTTAGAAAATTAATTAAACAATGGAACAAGTAAAAATAGGAATCATCGGCGGCAGCGGTTTATACCAGATGCCGGAATTAACAGACGTAAAAGAAATTGAAGTTGATACGCCGTTCGGCAAACCGTCGGACGCTTTTATTATCGGAACTCTTGAAGGGACACGCGTTGCGTTTCTGCCGCGTCACGGGCGCGGGCATAAACTTACGCCGACCGAACTTCCCTTTCGCGCGAATATCTACGCGATGAAACTGCTCGGCGTGGACTATATTTTATCGGTCTCGGCGGTCGGAAGCCTTCGGGAAGATTACGCGCCGACCGATTTTTGTATTCCCGATCAGTTTTTTGACCGGACCCGCGCCCGCGCCGAGGAATCAACGTTTTTCGGCAACGGAATCGTCGGACACATCACTTTTTCGCATCCCGTTTGCGAAGAATTAGGCGATATTCTCGAAGCATCGTGCAAGACGGTTGAAGGTTTAAAGATTCATCGCGGCGGCACATATATTTGTATGGAAGGCCCGGCATTTTCGACCAAAGCGGAATCAAACGTCTATCGTTCGTGGGGCATGGACATTATCGGGATGACGAATCTTCAGGAAGCAAAACTCGCACGTGAAGCTGAGATCGCGTATGCGACGCTCGCGCTCGTCACCGATTACGATTGCTGGCACGAAGACCACGACGCGGTTTCGATTGATATGGTCGTCGAATATCTGACGAAAAACGTCCGCAACGCACAACTCGTTTTAAAGGAAGCCGTCAGGCGCGTCGCCGCCAAAGGCACGCCGAATCCGTTTGAAGGCGCGACCCGCAGCGCGATCTTTACCGCGCCCGATCATTGGAATTCGGAAACAGCGAAAAAGCTTGCCGCGATTATCGGCAAATATCATGTATAATAGAAATCTCGAAGGACAAGAAATTATGAAGAGCATTCTGGTTTTAGCTACTGTGTCAGTAAAGCCAAATCTAAGAAGAAAAATAAGTAGGAGAGAATTTTATGAGTCAAGTTTTAGAACAAGAATCCATCAAATCGGATAAATTTTATAAACAAGAAATTAGAAATTTGTTGTCAAAAATTCGTTTGAATAATGAAAAAATGGAGCGCGACCAAGAAGAAATTGAACGATTGGAAGCAGAATCAAAAAGCAACTTACACCGTATCGAGATGAAACTTCAAAGAATCGAGAGCATTTTAAACTAATGTGGAAAGAATTGTTTGCAGCGGTCAAAGAAGTTTTTATATTGTCCGAAAAAACCGAGCAAAATAAAGAAAATCTTAAAACTCTACGCGGAGAATTTGAGAAACTCGAGATAAAAGTTGACCAACTTACTGATATTGTTCAGTTTTTGGCACAAGACAATTTGCGAATGCGCGAAGAAATTCAAAATATTCGCAAGGAAGAAACTAGAGAAAGAGAGAATTTGGCGTTAAAATTAGAGAATGAAATGCTCAAATTTGAACGTCGTTTGCCTTCCGGCGATACAAAATCAAAAAATAAGTAATAAAGGTTAGTGTAAAACTAACCTTTATTTCATTTTGACCGATACGTAAGTGCAAGGTAATATGCTTGTTTAGAGTTACACTCTAACTCTAATCCAATACCCCAAACTAAAATTATGACAACAACCGTTGAAACTACTGCCGAAGCTCCGACAGAGAAAAAAATTGCACCAAAAAAAATAGGCGTTCCGAAAGAGATCTTTGCCGGCGAATCGCGGGTTGCCGCAACGCCTGATACCGCGCAAAAATTACAGAAACTCGGATTTGAAGTTCTGATCGAAGCGGGTGCGGGCGCAAATGCCAATTTTCCCGACGCGGCATTTGAAAAAGCAAATTGCCGGATCGTTGCCGACGCCGCCGCTCTTTGGAAAGAATCCGACATTATTTTGAAGGTTCGCGCACCGCAAACAAATTCACCGGCTAAAAACAAAGATGAAACCGAACTGCTCACGGCTGGAAAGACGCTGATCAGCTTCATATATCCGGCGCAAAACAAAGAATTACTCGAAAAACTGGCAAAGCAAGGCGCGAATGTGATCGCGATGGACGCGATTCCGCGGATTTCGCGCGCGCAAAAGATGGATGCCTTGAGTTCGATGGCAAACATTGCCGGCTATCGTGCCGTCGTTGAATCGGCGAATGCTTTCGGGCGATTTTTTACGGGACAGATCACGGCCGCCGGAAAAGTTCCGCCGGCGAAAGTTTTAATTATTGGCGCAGGTGTTGCCGGACTTGCCGCGATTGGCGCGGCTCGTTCGCTTGGCGCGATCGTTCGTTCATTTGATACGCGCCCCGTCGTCAAGGAACAGGTTGAAAGTCTCGGCGCGGAATTTCTCGAACTTTACTTTGAAGAAGACGGCACCGGCGAAGGCGGCTATGCCAAAACGATGAGCAAAGAGTTTATTGACGCGGAAATGGCGCTCTTTGCCGAACAAGCCGCCGAGGTTGACATCATTATCACGACCGCGCTCATTCCCGGCACGAAAGCACCGATTTTGATCACGACAAAAATGGTCGAGAGTATGAAACAAGGCTCGGTCATTGTTGACCTTGCGGCGGAGCAAGGCGGTAATTGCGAAGTCACGAAACCCGGCGAATCTTATAATTACAAAGGCGTGACAATTGTCGGATTTACCGATTTGCCGTCGCGGATGGCAAATCAATCAAGCCAGCTTTACGGCACGAATCTTTGGCATCTGCTCAAAGATATGGGCGGTTCGGATGATTTCAAGATCAATCTCGAAGACGAAGTCGTGCGCGGTTCTTTGGTCGTGCAAGACGGTGCGGTCGTCTGGTCACCGGTCAAACCGGCGATTGCCGTGCAGCCTTCCGCTTCGGCAACAAAAGCACCGGGATTTGCGGCGAAAGCGGCGATGGAACAGAAAAAATCGAGCGGCTTCGGAAGTTTGATTCTGATAATTCTCGGCGCACTCGCTCTTTTCGGCATCGGCATCGGCGCACCGGAATCGTTTCTGTCGCATTTCACGGTTTTCGTACTCGCCTGTTTCGTCGGTTGGCAAGTTATCTGGAACGTTACGCCGGCACTGCACACGCCGCTGATGAGCGTCACGAATGCGATCAGCGGCATCATCATCATCGGCGGAATGTTCCAGATTTCCGGTCCGCCGACCGCGACCACGACCATTCTCGGCGCGATCGCGATCCTGATCGGCACGATCAATATTTCGGGCGGTTTTCTCGTCACCCAAAGAATGCTCCGAATGTTTCAGAAATAAACAATTTTCATACTTTTGAAATAAATAAAAATGTTAACCAATAATCTTTTAACCGTCGCCTACATCGTCGCCAGCGCGCTCTTTATTTTGAGTTTGAGCGGTTTATCAAACCCCGAAACCGCGCGCCGCGGAAATATTTACGGACTCACCGGAATGCTGATCGCGTGTGTGGCAGTAGCTTTTAGTTTAAAGGTCACCGGCTACGGAATTTTGTTAGTGACCATTATTCCCGGCGCAATCATCGGCGCAATTCTGGCTTCGCGGATCGCGATGACCTCAATGCCCGAACTCGTCGCAATCCTACACAGTTTTGTCGGCGCGGCGGCGGTTCTAGTCGGCATCGGAAGCTTTGTGAATGGAGCGCCAGTTGATTCAGACGGGAATCTACTCGTCGGAAACGCCTTAACTATTCACGAGATCGAGATTTTTGTCGGCGTATTTATCGGCGCGATCACTTTTACGGGTTCGATCGTCGCCTTCGGCAAACTCCGCGCAATTATCAGCAGTAAACCGCTGACACTTCCCGCGAGACATCTTCTGAATCTGTTAATGCTCGTCATTTGCGTTTTTCTCGGGTATCAATTTCTTATCTCAGCCGATCCGCTAAATGCGAGTGCTATGTTTGACAACCCGCTTAAACCGCTTCTGATAATGACGGCAATCGCTTCGGTTTTGGGTATCCATCTCGTCGCGGCGATCGGCGGCGGCGATATGCCGGTCGTTGTTTCGATGCTCAACAGTTATTCGGGCTGGGCGGCGGCCGCAGCCGGATTTATGCTATCGAACGATCTGCTGATCGTCACCGGCGCGCTCGTCGGCTCAAGCGGCGCGATCCTCAGCGCGATCATGTGCAAGGCGATGAACCGTTCGTTTATCAGCGTGATCGCGGGCGGATTCGGTTCGAGCGGCGGCACGACGCCAACGTCAGACCAACAACCCGAAGGCGAGGTGACGCCGATCTCGGTTGAAGAAACCGTTCATCTATTGACCGAAGCGCGGCACGTAATTATCGTTCCCGGCTACGGAATGGCGGTCGCGCAGGCGCAGCACGCCGTTGCCGAGATCACAAAGATCTTAAAGAAACGCAATATTCAAGTTCGTTTCGGCATTCACCCGGTCGCCGGACGGCTTCCCGGACATATGAACGTCCTGCTTGCCGAAGCCAAAGTTCCCTACGACATCGTTTTGGAAATGGACGAGATCAATCACGATTTCCCTGAAACCGACGTTGCCCTGATCATCGGCGCCAATGATACGGTCAATCCGGCGGCTTTGGACGATCCGAACTCTCCGATCGCCGGAATGCCGGTCTTGGAAGTCTGGAAAGCGAGCTTTGCGATCGTCATGAAACGCGGGATGGCAAGCGGTTACGCCGGTGTTGAAAATCCTTTATTTTACAAGGAAAATACGCGAATGCTTTTCGGCGACGCGAAGAAAAATGTTGATGCGATTCTCGCTCAATTGATCGAAACGAAAGGTAAAAACGGCGATTAATATTTTTCTCAATAAAGGTCAAAAACTTCTGAAATAATTGATAATTGATAATGAATAATTGATAAATTTTCGCGCCGGAAACCAACTCTATCAATTATCAATTATCAATTATTCATTATTTCAGGAGTTTTTATTTGATCTTAATTTTGATTCTTTTAATTTGCCGATAACGAACTATTGCCAAAGTGATTGCATCAAACTTGCCGGAGCTTCAAAATATTTTATGAAAAAAGCATTTTTAATATTCAGTTTATTCGTTTGTTTTTTTGCGTTTTCGGCAAATAGTTTCGCGCAAAAACAGATCGAGCCGCAAACAGAGCGCGATCCGATTCTCGAAGCCGACGCGAAACATAACCTCGAAGTCGCCCAAAATTATTTCAAATTGAAAAAGGCATACCGCGCCGTTTTGCTGCGTTTTGAAGAAACCTTTGCCGCCTATCCCGATTATTCCAAGATGGACGAATTTTTATACATCGCGGGAATGAGCAGTTTTTATCTTTCAAACAACAAAGGCAAACAAAAACTCGACGCGAAGGCGACCGAAGATGACAAGAAAAAATACGATCCCGTGAAATTACGCGAAGATGCGACGATGTATCTGACGATGCTCGTCGAAAAATATCCGAACAGCAAGTTTAAGTCAGATGCCGAAAAGACTTTGAATCAACTCAAAAAATAATTTTTTAATGGTGAATGATGAATGGTGAATATTCAAATATTCACCATTCATCATTCACCATTCACCATTAAAAATGAATCTCAACCAAGTCACAATTTTTTCAAGCAAAACAAATGAATTAGTCGAATTTTATCAAAAACTTGGGTTGCGTTTGATTGTTGACAGTTTGCCGCGTTATGCACGTCTGGAATGCCCCGACGGCGATTCAACGCTTTCGGTTCATTCGACCTGCGTGACGGAAACCGATTCAAATATTGTCCTTTATTTTGAATGCGAAGATTTGGACGCACGAGTTGCCGAATTAAAAGCAAACGGTTTGGAGTTTGAAGAAGAACCGAAAGATCAGGATTGGCTCTGGCGCGAAGCCTATTTGCGCGATCCTTCAAACAACCGCATCTGTCTTTTCTACGCCGGTGATAATCGCAAAAATCCGCCGTGGCGTGTAAAATAATCAAATGCGAAAAAGCACAAAATATGTTGTTCTGCCGATAACTATTGTAATTTTTGGCGGATTTATTTTTGCGGCTTATCGTGTTTGGCAAAATCAGAGAGAAAATGCAATACTTTCGTGTCTTTCTTCAATCGCCAATGAAGTTGATAAATCAGTAAAACAAAAACAATTTGAAGTTAACAATCAGCCCAGGGAATTAACACAAGCCGAAGTTGAAAAATTGTTGAATCAAATCAACGCGTATGATTGCGGTCAATCACAAATATCGTCTGAAAAAATTCACATCGCAATCGGAGATGTGAATAAAACGAGTCTGTTCAAAATAAAAGTTTGGACAAATGGAATTGACGGAATTGCGGGAACAGATGATGATTTAGTAATTCCCTATGGCGAAAAAGTTCAGTTAAAATAAATTTAGAATTATTTAGGAGAAAATTTTTAATAAATGTCTTTAACAGTTGTTGGTTCGGTCGCGTTCGATGCACTCGAAACGCCTTTTGGCAAGCGTGACAAAATTCTTGGCGGCGCGGGAACGCATTTTTCGCTTTCGGCGAGCTTTTTTACGAAGGTCAATGTCGTCGGCGTCGTCGGCGGCGATTTCTCGGACGCGGAATGGGCGGTTTTTGAGCGTCATTTTATTAACACGGACGACATCGAAGTCGTGCCGGACGGGAAAACTTTCTTTTGGAGCGGACGTTACGATTACGATATGAACACGGCGCACACGCTCGATACGCAATTGAACGTGTTTGAAACATTTCAACCGAAATTGTCAGAAGAATCGAAAAATTCGCGTATTTTGTTTTTAGCGAATATTCTGCCGATGATTCAGAAAGAAGTCCGCGAACAATGCGAAACGGCGGAATTTGTCGCGATGGACACGATGAATTTCTGGATCTCTTCGATGAAAGACGCGCTGATTGAAACGATCAAAGTCGTTGACTGCATTATTATCAACGATGCCGAAGCGCGTCAATTAACCGATGAGCCGAACATTCACAAAGCAGCGCGAAAGATTCTCGATTACGGTCTGAAAGCCGTCGTCATCAAACGCGGCGAATACGGCGCGACGCTTTTTACGGATGATACTTATTTTGTTTGTCCGGCGTATCCGCTTGAATCGGTTTTCGATCCGACCGGCGCGGGCGACACATTCGCGGGTGGATTTATGGGTTATCTTGCGAGTCAAAAGGAAATCACGGACGAAACTCTGCGCCGCGCGATGATCTACGGTTCGGTGATGGCTTCCTTTAACGTTGAAGAATTCGGAACGGAACGGGTTGACCGGCTTGAATACAACGAAATTAACAAGCGTTTCAGCGATTTCAAACGAATGACGCATTTCGATGAAATTCCGTTTGAAAGAAGTGTTACTGCATAAAGCTCAGAGTTACGGCTAAAGCCCAATGGCATTAAGTTAAGCAAAAATTCGGCATAAATTGTAAAACAGGCTGTTAGCCTGTTTTAATTTCGCGCCGCTAACCTGTTGATAATAAAGGAAAGCCGGGAAAACAGGCTAACAGCCTGTTTTACGTTTTTTTGCTTAACTTAATGCCATTGGGCTTTAGCCGTGAAAAGCATTGCCGCAAGAAATCTTCAAGTGTTAAATGAACTTGCAGGGATAAGAGCATTTTCTCACGGCTGAAGCCGTAACTCTGAACCTTTTCACGTTGTCTTCGCGGAATTTTAGGTCTATTATCAATTTTATTCCTTGAATATCTTTTTATTCTTTTTCAAAATTGATGATAAAACATAACGAACGCACGTTGGTAAATTTTGCGCGTCCTAAGCAGAACTTTCTTGTTTTAGCGGCCGGAACGATCGCGCTGATCTGTCTGGCGATCGGATTAATTTCGACGATCAGCACGCAAAACTACGGTTTGTCGGGGCTTTTTCTGCTTTCGATCGGCGGTCTGGTGTTCTTTCTGTGGACAAATCTGAACCAATGGAAACGCATTACGGCCGGCGAAAGCAACAAAAATCTGCTTTGGGAAATTGAATTACCCGAAAGTCAGCGGCGAAAATTAAACAGCGAGGTTATCAACCTCGCCAAAATTCTGGATATTTCGCAAGAGCAGCTCGGCAATTTGCTGTCGGCGTATATCGTCGCCGAAGATCTGGCTTTGCGGCAGATTCAGCAAGAAGCCCGCATGCCCGTTTTGCGTCACGTTCAGATCGGCAATGTGCCGTTTGACGGCGTGCTGGTCAAACAGGATATAATCACCTGCATCGAAGTGACGTTCCTTGTGACGCCGAATATCAGTCAGGAAAAGATCAATCTGATCATTAATAAAATGGCGGTTACTAAAAAGGCTTTCAGCCAATTAAAAACCGGTGCAAAAATGCGGCTGTTGCTCGTTTTGGTGACACAGCTCGACCAATCCGCCGAAGCCCAGCTTCGATCGTCGCTTGTCAAAAAATTCGGTTCAACGACCGTTGATGTTGATATTCGCCTGCTCGATTTTGAAAGTCTGCAAAAAATTTACGCGATGGACTGATTTCCAGTGCATAGTGCAAAGTGCATAGTGCATAGTTGAATTGACTTTAAAAGCTTAAACTATTTACGATCCACTATGCACTATGCACTTTGCATTTTGCACTGAAAAAAATATGCTTGAGAATAAAGTTGGAATGATTTTTGGAGTCGCGAACAAGCGTTCGATCGCTTGGGCTTGCGCCGAATCGTGCCTGAAACAAGGCGCACGCCTTGCTTTTACATATCAGGGCGAACGTTTGAAGGAAAACGTCGAGAAATTGACGAAAGACATTGCAGATACACTCGTCGTGCCGTGCGATGTGACAAATCAGTCGGAAGTTGACGCGGCTTTTGCAGCGGTTGGCGAAAAATACGGTAAACTCGATTTTCTGATTCATTCGATTGCCTTTGCGCCGCGTGAAGCTCTCGAAGGCGAGTTTTTGACAACGACCCGCGAAGCATTTTTGACCGCGATGGAAATCAGCGCGTTTTCGCTTCCGCAGCTATCCTTGGCGGCTCTCCCTTTTATGAAAGATGGTGGCAGCATCGTTTGTATGAGCTATTACGGCGCGGAAAAGGTCGTCATGAATTACAACGTGATGGGGGTTGCGAAAGCCGCGCTCGAAGCCTCGACGCGCTATCTTGCCGCCGACTTGGGCAGACATAACATTCGCGTCAACGCGATCAGCGCGGGACCGATTCAGACGCTTTCGGCTCGCGGTGTCAAAAATATGGGTTCGCTCTTTAGTTATGTCGGCGAAAAATCGCCCTTAAAACGCAATGTCAAGGCAAGCGAAGTCGGCGACACCGCACTTTTTCTCGTCAGCGACCTTTCAACGGCAATCACGGGCGAAACGATCTACGTTGATTGCGGTTACAATATTATGGGAATCTGAGCGATTTCGGATTGCGGATTGCGGATTGCGGATTTTTTTCTTTGATCTCAAATCCCAAATCCCAAATCCCAAATCAAAATGGACGCAAATAAACCGAAAAAAAGAAAAGAAAAGATTAAACCGGAAGAACCGAAAACCGTCGCCGAAGCGAAAATCCTCGAAGAAACAAACAGTTATTGGCAATTGACCGACGACGAAGTGCTGCTTCGTTCACCCGAACCTGACGACGATTACAAAACATCAGATTCGTGGCGCGTTTTCCGCATTCTTGGCGAATTCGTCAGCGGATTTGACAATATGGCGACCATTACGCGCGGCGTTTCCGTGTTCGGTTCGGCGCGCACTCATCAAAACGATGCGAATTATCTCGCCGCGATGGAAACCGGAAAACTCCTGGCGGAAGCAGGTTTTGAGGTCATCACGGGCGGTGGTCCCGGAATTATGGAAGCCGCCAATCGCGGTGCGCACGCGGCGGGAAAAGTTTCGGTCGGCTGCAATATCGAACTGCCGTTTGAACAAGTCGCCAATCCATACTTAACAAAATCGCTAACATTCAAATACTTCTTCGTCCGCAAAACGATTTTTATCAAATACAGCAATGCCTACATCATTTTTCCCGGCGGTTTCGGCACAATGGACGAGCTTTTTGAAGCCTTAACCTTGATTCAAACGCGCAAAATCCGTAACTTCCCGGTCGTTCTGTTCGGTTCACAATACTGGCGCGGACTTCTGCAATGGATAACTTCGACAATGCTCAACGAAAAAAATATCAATTCGGAAGATCTGGGATTGATTCATTTGACCGATTCGCCGAAAGATGCGGTTGATTTTATTGTCAGAACTTGTGAAGAAGGCGAAAACGGGGGGAAGTGAAAAAGGGTAAAAGGGTAAAAGGGTAAAAGGGTAAAAGGGTAAAGGGTAAAAGGGTAAAGGGTAAAAAGGGAAAAAGTTTATTACAGCATCTTGCAATCAAACTTTTACCCTTTTACCCTTTACCCTTTTACCCTTTTACCCTTTACCCAATTCAAATAGCTTTCCGAAACCTTCTCCGCTGAAAGCGCGACGATCTCGGGAACTTCGTAGCTGTGATTTGCCTGAATGAACGTTTCCAATTCGTCAAATTTTTCGGCACGCGTTTTGATGAGCAAAAGATGTTCGGAATCCGTCTGAATCGCGCCATCCCAAAAGTAAAACGATTTCATCGCGGGCAACACCTGCACACACGCGGCAAGGTTTGCCTCAACTATTTTCCGCGCCAAACTTTCGGCTTCTTCCATTTTTGGAGTTGTCGTCAGGACTATTATCATTTCGAAAGATTTTAACGCAAAGGCGCGAAGACGCAAAGTTTTTTTAAATCCCTTTGCGTCTTTGCGTCTTTGCGTTAAAACTGCTTACTTCTTCATTAAAGCGTCATATTCGCCGCTTTCCGTCCATTTAAGAATCTCGGAAACGCGCCAGACCGGAAACGGATGCGTCATACCGGCGTTGATCAAATCTGCCCAGAATCGGTCGAGCCCTTTCTCATCATAATTTTTCTGAAAATCGCGGGCTTGTTCCAAAAACAGATCATAATCGATCTTTGAAGCGAAAGTTCCGCCGCATAATTTCATCATCGTTCTGCCGACAACGTGCGGGTCTTGGACAACAAGAAGCGCAGCCCGGTCGCACGAAAGTTCTGCCCGCCGCGCCCACGCCAGCAGCGCGCTGCTGACAGTTGTATTAAGAATGAATTTGGCGATCTCACCGCCCGGAATCATCGTTAATGAAACTTTCATCAACAATTCCAAAATTCGCGCCGCCGTCAGATATAAAACGTGTTCGGCGTGAATATGCCCGACTTCGTGAGCAATCACAGCCAACGTTTCTTCATCGTTCAATCGTTCGATAAGTGCTGAATGCAACACAATAACGTGTTTTTCCGAGCCGAACGTAAAGGCATTAACAATCGGATTTTGCTGAATAAACAAATCCGGCATATCAACGCCCAAAGTGGTGCAGGCGACCTGCAATTTGGCGTGTAAATCGGGACATTGGGTCGGCGTTACCTTGACGGCGCTCGCCATAAATGAAACACGCATCGCGGATTCAAACGAAACCGCCAGAAGTTTTCTGAGCGCGGTATCAATGCCCGGGATCGCCCGCAAGGCGGCAAGTGCTTTTGAATCTGCCGGATGAACATAATCGTGTTTGTTCAGATCGGCAAACTTTTTGTGCGGTTCATTCGAAAGCGGCAGTTTACATTTTCCGCAATTCGCCTGTCCGTTTTTGTAATCTTCCTTGACGGAGTTTTTCTGTCCGCAATAGCGGCATTTGACACTGTATTTTTCAGCAATCGCGGCTGATGAATCTTTTTTTGCCATATTTTGATTTTAATTAGATAATTCTGATATTTCAAATACAAATTTCTGATGACTTAAACGCCGTAAAGTTGTAAAAAGTTTATATTAAGCAGGTGAGCAAAAGTAATCAAGTATTTTGCTTCGTTCAGAGTCCAAACGCGGAACGCACTTTGATTTTCCGCCGCGCTTCGCTGGCGGAAACACGGCTTGTGCGTGAACTCTGAACGAAGAGCATAATGTCGCAAAACTTATGTTCACCTGCCTGAAGTCAGGACACTTTTCTGTAAGTGCTTAGATAAATTAGACTTATAATAAGTGATATTTCAAATATTGGAAAATTTTGTTTGGCAATTTAGTGCAAAACAGGTTAAATCTGTCGGTTTAACCAAATATCTTTACTTGAATGTTACGATTGTTCTGTTAAACCAAGCAAAGAATTTGCATAATTCCTTGAATGTATTTGCTAATCTCAATGTGTGCAACGGTTTACAGAAAAGTGTCCTGACTTTAGGTTCACCTGCTTAGTTTGAGGCGGACGACCGTTTCGACGTGATGCGTTTGCGGAAACAGATCGAGCGCGGTGATTGATTCGATCTCATAAAGGCTTTCGCACAACATCCGCAAATCCCGCGCCAATGTCGAAGGTTCACACGAAACGTAGGAAATTTGCTTTGGCTTGATTTTCAGCAGGCTTTCGATTGTTTCCTTTTCTGCCCCAAGGCGCGGCGGATCGAGCAGCACAAAATCAACAGCGTTTTGAGTCAACTCTAAACTTTCCACAAGCCATTCGCTGACCGATTCAGCGAAAACTTCCGTGTTTTCGAGTCGGGCGTGTTCGATATTCTTTTTTGCGGAGGCGATCGCTTTTTCGTTTGCCTCAATGCCGATGACCTTTTCAAAGGCGTGTGCGAGCGGCAATGTAAAAAGCCCGACACCGCAGTATAGATCGAGCGCAATGCCGCCCGTCGCGCCGTTTAAGGCAGTTTCAACCAGCGATTCAACCAAAAGCAGATTGCCTTGAAAAAAACTATGCGCGTCGTAGAAATAACGATTGTCGCCGAACGCAAAACTTATTTCTTCGGTCGGTTCGACGATTTCCGACGAATAAACCGAAACTTTGCTTCCCGAATTGGCCGCTTCGATCTCGATCTTTTCAGACCAAAAACTTTCCCATTCGATTTCGCCGCGCAGGTTCGCGAGAGTCTTTTGCAGTTCATCGGTCAAGATCGGACAAGTTTCGACATCAATCACATTGTGCGAATTGCGCCGGAAATAACCGATGTCCCGGCGGCGCGTGTCGGCGTGCCATTGGGCGCGTGACCGATAGCCGAAAGATTTCGGACTTGCAATGATCTTGATTTCGCCCAAAAAATTGATTTTGCCGATGCGCGTCAAGCAGTCTTTAATAATGCCGATCTTTGCTTTTAATTGCGATTCGTAATCCATCTGCTGAAAATCGCAACCGCCGCAGCGTCCGAAAAGGGCGCACGGCGGTTCGATTCGTTCTTTTGACGGCTCGATGATCTCGACAATTTCGGCAAACGCGGTCTTGCCTTTGAGCTGATTGATCTTTACGCGCACCTTATCGCCGCTTGCCGCCAGTGAGACAAAAATCGTCAAATTCTCGGCAAAAGCCAGACCGAACCCGTTCGGCACGATCTTTTCGACTTTGACTTCAAGTGTTTTACCCGGCTTGATTAAGTTATTCAATAAGTATTCTCAACTTCAATTTCGACTCCGCCGATCATTCCCGCGACAATATTGTAAATAAACGCCACGAGCGCTCCGCCGATAAAGCCGCCGATCCCCCCGAAGACCGGAGAAAGAATCAAAGAAATAAGTCCGTAAACAAAGCCCGAGCCGCCTGTCCCGGGCGCTGATCTGCCGCCGCTCGCCATCAATGAGCCGACAAGTGCAATAATAAAATATATAACTCCGGTAATCAGTCCCATTATTAGTCCCAACACGCCATACATTTTTGCAGCCGACAGAACACCAACTGCTTTGATTTGTAACTTATTCATAATCACTCCTTAAATTTATCTTGTCTTTTAGGTCTGAAAATTACCACAGTTTACAAATAAAACAAACTAAGCCGCGGAACTTTTGATTGTTCGCGCAGTTTTTTCAAAAGCATCAAATCAAATGTTCGCTGAAAAACTTCTTTTTCCATCTTGTCGCGATACGATGCCAGATTTTTTTCGGTTTCGGCTTTGAGGCTTTCGGTCGCTGAATTTTTCAAAAGACTTTCGTCAATCAAAGCATCGAGCTTTTCGAGCGATTCTTCCAGTTTTTCGGCGGAAAGACCGCTATTTTCAAGTTCGGCAAGACGCATTAAAACTCTTTCAAGAGTTTCGCGCCAATCACCTTCGGCTATTTCCTGCGCCGCTTCCAGATCGGCCCGAACAGCTTCCAGATGCTGCTTTATCGCTTCATCGCTAAACAATTCGCTCTTTGCCGACACCGGCTCGCCGTTGGAACTTGAAACTTGGAACCCGGAATCTGAAACTTGAGATGAACCGACCTGCGATTCAAGCCATTCGGCAAATTGCGCTTCGATTTCTTCTTTGCAGTAAAGCAAACTTTTGATGGTTCGTTTGCGGTTTGGCTGTTTATCAATCAAATCAAAAACCTTTTCGATGCCGCGCAAAATGATGTGCAGCGGCACTTCGCGTTCCTGCCACGATTCGATCAACGCCCAATCAAGCGGCGAGAGAAGCAGATTTTTCCCGCGCCGACGGATAAATGTTTCTTCGATTTCGGTAAAATAATTGTAGTAATTCAAGTTAATGGTGAATGGT
>JANPDZ010000080.1:0-7276 GCA_031431735.1 Acidobacteriota bacterium
AAGTTTGCCCGCGAAATGACGCGAAAGACACGAAAAAGAAAATTAAATTCAATCATTATCGCTTTATTTTAGCGTCTTTTCGCCTTCGCGGGCAAACTTCTTCTTTTCTATGCTATGCAATTTTTAGACCGCTCAGTAATGGACGAAAATTGGTTTTATTGAACGGACCAAAAAATATCTACCAGATGATATGCCTCTTTATCACGCTGACAAATCGTTTGGGTTTATGCTCCATCTCAACCGCAAAGACTGGAGATTGCGAAAAGATTTGAACGGTAAAAACGCGGTCAATCTTGTTTTTTCAACCAAGAATTTGAATCAATCGCAAGCATATCTGAAAAAACTTGGCATAAAAACTTCCAAACCAATGCCGTCAATCGGCGGACAATATTTTTCGTTTCAGGATAATTTTGGAATACGGGTTGATGTAATTCAGACGTAGCTGTTTAGGTCAATGAATAAATTCCCGTAAAAAAATTGCTTTATGAATTGGAAGGTTCTGCTTTTGCTGACGGGGCAATTCACCAATTCTTGTTTTTCATTTAGTGTTGTAACGAAACGTCAGATAATACTTGAATACTTTGGCTGACCCGCAGGGCTTATTCAAAGTAGAAATTTTTCTTTGAGTCATCGAAGATGACAAACATCACCGCTTCGCCGCCTAGCGAGAATCGCTAGGAATGCGACAAATTAGAATGTCGCTCGCTGAAGGCGAGCAACAAATACGGCCGATTTGTTCGACGCTTTCAGCGTCGGGCAGTTGCTGACATCAAAACCTAGCGATTCTCCCCAGGCGGCGAAGCAAAGATGTTTGGCGGATGGTGTGGCGACTTTGAATAAGCCCTGGGCTGACCCGGTTATCAGTTATTCGTTGTCAGCTATTTTGGAAGAAAAACTGGTGATGCTTCGGAATAACTGATAACGAATAACTGATAACTGGATTGGCTCAAACCCACGCTTTGCAATACCTCTACGAGAACTTCCAATCGTCGGATTGATTTGTTTAATTTGCATTTGGCAAGGTTTATGATATTTCGCTTTCTATGGCTTAACCGGCCACGAATCCAGAAAAGGAGTCGGGTCAATGATGTCGCTGCGGCGTTTGTAGGGCAGATTGTTTTCTTGCTTAAACTGCCCTGATTGATCGCCCGAATACATTTCCAGATGAAGTTGCGTTCCGCCGGGCTGTTTGCCGACTTTGGCGATCATATCGCCTTTTTTTACTTTCGAGCCGATTTGAACCATGATCGTATCAACTTCGCCGTAGCGAACAATGCAGTAGTCGTCATCATAAATATCGCCGTGTTCGATCGAAACAACGCTTGTTCCGTATTTGTCGAAACCTCCGGCGGCTTCGATGACCTCTCTGTCATCAACCGCGTAAACCGGCGTTCCGACCGTCGCCGCCAAATCACAACCGCCGTGTTTGCGTCCGCTGTTGCGCGGCGCATTGAAACGGCAAGACCAATTCGATTTATAACTGTCAACCTTTATTGCAAGCGGAAAAATTCGCATATTTATCTCTTCCTTGATTAAAATTTTCTGCTTATATTGCAGATTCGAATTAAAGATAAACTACTTCCTCAACGGAATCGCCACCCGTGCGGGTAGCAAGGTTTGATCGTTCAACGAAAAATCACGGTTTATCCCAACAAAGGCTTTTGCATTTCAGCCGTATATTGCGAAACTTTTTTCGACAAGGCTTTCGCCATCAGTTCGATATTTTTATCGGTCAGAGCCGAGCCGGCCGAAACGGTCGGGTTTGCCAAACCGCCGCCGCCGCCGCTGTGCAAATCATTAATCGTTTTGACCGCGGGCGCGTCGAGTTTGTTGTGCATTATTTCGTGAAAGATAATATTTGCCGCGAGGTTTGAAAAATTAGCCGCGCCGTCAAATGATCTGAGATAGACTTCCGAAATCATTCCGCCGGTGTAGGCATAAGTTCCGCCCGACGCGCTATCGTGAATCGGGGCACCGCTTTTGCCTTTGATAATACTGCCGTGTTCCTTTGTTCCGGCGACATAAACAACGACATCCGTATCGGAAACGTTACCCATTTCCCACGAATAATCTGCCGCCGCAAATGCTGAGTCCTTGTGCTGACAGATCGTATTAAACATCGTTTTCAACTTCATCCCGATCGCAAACATCGTCCCTTCGCCGTAACAGTTGTAATCGAAACTACTCGCGTTTGCCATTCCAACTAACCACACTTTAAAAATTCCACTTTTTTCAGCCATATTATTTCTCCTGATTTTTTATCTATGATTTATTTCTTCCGAAATATACTTACTGACGTAAATAATAATAGGCTTTTGCGTCGGAAAAACCACCCGTTTGGGCGGCTTTATAATGGCAATTGCAGAGAATTTTGAATAACTTTAGAATTAAATTTCCAAATAATGAAAAAAATGATGAAGCCAAACGAAACACAGAACGAAAACTTGCCGAATTTTCACCAAATCAACGAAAACCTTTTTCGCGGCGGCGAACCGTCGCCCGAAGGCATCCGGCAGCTTGCCGCGCTCGGCATTAAAACCATCATCAGCTTTCGCGACAACAGCGAAAAAGTCCGGCGCGAAAAAAAGATTGCCGAAGAAAACGGCTTGCGTTTCATTAATCTGCACCTGAGCAATTGGTTTGCCTCAAAGGACGACGAAATTCACGCCATTATCGAAATCATCCGTGATCCCGCGCATCATCCCGTTTTCATCCACTGTAAGCGCGGCGCAGATCGCACGGGAACGGTCATCGCCGTTTACCGAATGCTCTTTGACGGCTGGACAGCCAAAAAGGCAAACCGCGAAGCCAAACTGCACGGCATCGGCTGGTGGCAAGTCTGGATGAAGGATTACATCAAGGATTATTACAAGAGGATGATTGCGAAAAACAATTGAAATGCTGCCGCCAATGGTTGCAGAAATTCTCTAATCATTGGTTAGAGAATTTCTCTAATAATGCGAATCAAGAGTTGAAAAATAACTTCTTAATATTTTTCAGCCTGTTTTTAACAGGCTTTCCGCCGATGGCGGCACACCGCTTCGCCGCCTCGCCGTTCACGGCGCGGTTAAAATGCAAAATTTAAGTCAGGGCGTTTTAACGTCCTTGAAAATGGCTTGAGCCGAATCCGTTTGATAAATACTAAAGCGGCAGAAAAAGGACGTTAAAAACGCCCTGCTTGTTTTCAGCTCATCTATTCCCGCGCCGTGAACGGACGCGGTTAATTGCCGCGAAGCGCGGAAAGCCTGTTAAAAACAGGCTGAAAGCAAGAAAATAAATTCATTTTCAACCCTTGATTCGCATTAATATCTGTTGGAGAATTAAAACTCGCGCCATTGGTGCGAGAATTTCAGTCCGCGTCGGCAGACTCTTTGAATCATAAAATTTAGAGGAAATTGATTATGCAAAATTCACAAGAAATAAATTGGTTAGCGATTTTAGCTCCGAGTTTGATTGTCGGTTTATCTGCAATTATCGTTCAGATTCTTCTGACTTTTTGGCTTTCAAGAAGAACGGCTGATTATCAAAAGGAAATAAGCGAGAAAATTGAAGATTACAAGAAAGACATAAGCAAAGAACTTGAAAATTACAAATTTCAGCTTCAATCTGATTTTCAGACAAGATTCTATGAGTTTCAGACAAGATATTCTTTATTACATCAAAAACGAGTCGAGGCAATTGAGAATCTCTTTGCGTTGTTAGCTATAGTTCAAAATGACATGCAAATATTAACAAACTGGGAAGGAGCCGCACGAATTGAAACCATAAAGGAATTTTACATTAAAACCGAAAAAGATTTAGTTGATTTATGCAACTATTTTGAAACGAAACGGATTTATTTTGATGATGAAGTTAATATAAAAGTGATAAACATAGTTAGATTCACAGATTTTCTGAAATCAGGTTTTAGACATGATGAGTCATTTAGAAATTCACATCCTGAGATAACAGCGAGTTTGGAAACTCAAGCAAGAAACCTTATTGACCAAAACATTCGTCCTGTAATGAAACAACTCGAAAATTACTTTAAGAAACTTCTTTCTGCCGAAAATCCAAATAATCAACTTGAGAAAAAACAATGACCGAACAAATCATTGAAAACTACAAAACGGACACTTTGGAAGCGTTTCGCAATTATAAAAAATTAGCGGAACGGGCGATTGAACAGATAAACACTGACGAATATTTCAAAGCGATTGACGCGGAATCGAATTCGATTGCCGTTATTGTCAAACACATCGGCGGGAATTTGCGTTCGCGCTGGACGGACTTTTTGACGAGCGACGGCGAAAAGGCAGACCGCGACCGCGATTCGGAATTTGTTACCGACGCGGATTCGCGGGAAGCTTTAGACGCGCTTTGGGAAACAGGCTGGAACGCTGTGTTGGCGACGCTCGAATCTTTGACGGTCGGGGATTTCGGCAAAACCGTCAAGATTCGCGGCGAAGATTTTTCGGTCGTCAAGGCGATCACCCGTTCGCTCACACACACGGCGTATCACGTCGGGCAGATCGCGTTTCTCGCCAAACATTTTCGTGCGGCCGAATGGAAAACTCTGAGCGTTCCGCGCGGACAATCGGGCGAATTCAACGCTTTCTTAGCCGAAAACAAGGGGCAGGCGCATTATCTCGAAGCGACACAGGATTTCGCGGAAAAAACTGCGAAAAACTAAATGGAAATAATTTACGAATACGAATCGAGTTTTTATACTGACGGACGTTCCGAAAAGATCGTGTGTCAGGGCAGAAAATCTTTTGTTGAAAATTTTATCCTGCAAAAAGAATTTGATGAACTTTTCGGCGGATTCATTTTATCGGGAAACGTCGAAAGCGGCGAAGAATTTCTTGGCGTATGGGGCAAAAGAAAGTGTCAAAGAATGAGGCGGATTCTGCGCGAACGCGGAGCTGAATTCAAACTGCAGAAAAATGTGGTTCCGTCATTTCGACGTATCATTACAACTTCAAGAAAGTTTTAGAAATTAAGGGAGAGGCGACGCAGGGTTTCGCGAAAAAAAACGCGGGCAAAAAATAAAGCAGCATATCGGTCGAAAAGAATATCGTTCCGGTTCAAAAGAAAAACGCGTCTGCCGGAGAAAATTCCGGCGGCGTTTTGATCGCGTGAATTCTTGATGTTCGGCGAAATTATTTAGTGAACAAGAAGTTTTAAGTGTTACGTCGGGCAAAACATTGACAAATTTTAGAATATCTATCTTTGTTTGTGGTAATCTTTTCTTGGTCTTTTATGAAATCAATCGCTATTTTAGGCTCGACGGGTTCAATCGGATGTAATACTTTGAAGACGGTCGAACATCTCAAAGATTTTCGCGTGGTCGCGCTCGCGGCGGGAAGTAACACAGATATTTTAGCCGCCCAAGTCGTTAAATTTCAGCCCGCATTGGTTGCGGTCAAAGATGATGCTTGCGCCGATAGTTTGCTTCGCAAACTATCGGATTACAAATTACAAATTCCAACAATTTTAACAGGCGAAGCCGGTTTGATTGCGGTTGCGACACACGAAAAAGCGGAAACAGTTGTTTCGGCAACGGTCGGTGCGATCGGTTTTGTGCCGACATTAAGAGCGATTGAAGCCGGAAAACGCGTTGCACTTGCCAATAAAGAAACTTTGGTGATGGCGGGCGAATTGATGACGAAAGCGGCACGCGAGAGCGGTGCCGAAATTTTGCCGGTTGATTCGGAACATAACGCGCTGCATCAATGTTTGCGCGGCGAATCTGTAAGCGAGGTCAAAAGATTGATCCTGACCGCGTCGGGCGGACCTTTTCGGACGAAATCGAAAGCCGAGATCGAAAACGCAACCCGCGCCGAAGCCCTCAATCATCCGAATTGGAAGATGGGCGATAAGATCACGATTGATTCGGCGACGCTCATGAACAAAGGTTTGGAAGTCATCGAAGCGCATTGGTTGTTCGGTTTTGGCGCGGAAGAGATTTCCGTGATCGTACATCCGCAATCGGTCGTCCATTCGATGATCGAAATGGTTGACGGTTCGATCATTGCACAGCTCGGCGTGACCGATATGAAACACGCCATTCAATACGCGTTGACCTATCCGGAACGAAAGCCGGGTTGTCTTGAACCGCTCGATTTCAGAAAGTTTTCGACTTTAACCTTTGAAGAACCCGATCTGGAAAAATTTCCGTGTCTCGCGCTGGCCTACAAAGCCTTGAAAATCGGCGGAACAATGCCGGCGGTTTTGAACGCCGCCAACGAAATCGCCGTCCAGGCGTTTCTTGATAATAAAATTCGCCTCAGCGATATTCCGCGCATCATTGAATCGGTGATGGATGAACACGAAATTCAACAAGTTTCGAGTTTGGAAGCGGTGTTAAAGGCTGATGAATTTGCACGAAATCGCGCTATAATGAGTTTGGGCAAAACCGCTGCGGCAATTTGAGGTGAAATTTTATGCAACAAACAACAACTGAAACAATTAAAAGTAATCAAACATTTTTCGGAGCGGAAATGACAGATGTTGCCGATGTAGAACCGCCAAAAATTTTGTGGAATAAAGACGAATATTACAGACTTTCTGATTTGGGATTTTTCAACGGCAAAAGAGTTGAACTTATCGAAGGCGAAATTTTTGTAAAATATACCTACACGGAGTTTGATGAAGGAGAATACGAAATGAGCGCGATGAGCAGTTTGCACTTTTCGGGAGTAAATGTTGCGGCGGAAGTTATGCGCGAAGTATTTAAGAAAAAATATTTTGTTTCAGTTCAATGTCCGATTGATGTTGGCGAAAATTCCGAACCGGAGCCTGATATTTCGATAATCGAGGGAAAAGCGAGAGACTTTAAATCGGCGATTCCGAAAACTGCCGCGTTGATTGTCGAAATATCAGATACATCCTTGCTTTATGACCGCGGAAAAAAAGTGAGTTTATATGCCAGAGCAAACATTCAAGATTATTGGATTGTGAACCTGAAAGATAGACGTTTGGAAGTTTATCGTCGTCCGATTGAAGACCACGCGGCTTTTTACGGTTTCAGTTACGGAGAAATCCGAATTTTTACCGAAAAGGATTCGGTTTCGCCGCTCGCCGTGCCGGAAGCGAGAATCAAAGTCGCCGATTTATTGCCTTAAAATCGGCTAAATGGAGGAAAATTTTTATGCAGCAAACAACGACCGAAACAATTACGCGAAATCCGATTTTGGTTGAAATGTCTTTCAGAGAACTCAAAAGCGCAGAACCTTTGCCGTTCAGATGGACGAAAAAGGAATATCATTATTTGGCTGAACTCGGAATGTTTGAA
>JANPDZ010000081.1:0-15209 GCA_031431735.1 Acidobacteriota bacterium
CAAATATATAGTAAATTTGAGCTAAAAACACTAAAATAAGCCTGAAATCGTCCGATTTTGACACCGAAAGCCATAGAATTAATTCGAGTTTATAAGTAACTTATTGAAAATAGCTGACTTAGATTTACGCGACACGCTCTACTTAACAAAAAAAAACTTAGTGGGGTATGTTATTTAATTTGTTTTACTTACCTCTATTTTTGATTTCTATTTGAAACTTAATTTGGTCTAACAAAGTAGAACTAAACGATTTCCCCAAAAACGAAAAAGCTCTCGTGCTAAATAAAAGCACGAGAGCTTAAAAAAATATTTAAGATTCTCCTGTCAGTTGTTTAGCAGTTTTTTTGAAGTGGAGCAAGTTAACCTTAAATCGCCACTTTTCGCACTTTCAAAAATTTGAAAGCAAATAAAGAACTATTTGCAATCTACAGGACAAACTCAGAGCGTGTCAAGTTCATATTTTCAAAAAACGTTGGTCATTAATTTATTCCTTAAATTTCACACCCGACTTTTTTTCTTTAAAATTTAGCATTTAATTTTCTATGTTTTCCTCCCGCAAAATCTCTGCCGATGCCCATCACAACAGCAACAAAAATTATTATTTTTCAGGCACATTTTACTCATATTTGAACCTTTACAAAAAAGTCTATATTCTGAAATTGGAGAATTGAAATTGATTTGTCAAATGAATTTTTGGCGGATATTCGTCTAAAGTAAATTTATCGCGAGAGACGTTAAAATAATTTCCATAGTTGGATAATTGAAGAAGAGTTTGACCAAAAGTAACCAATGAAAGACTTACCTAAAGCTGGTCTTTATGAAATTGCCTTGATTTTTCTGGGCTCTCGCCATAAATATATTTGCGAAGGAAGATCAATGAGTCCGACCTTAAAAGACGGCGAAGTGGTTCTGGTTGACAGAGAAGCGAAAATCGAAATCGGCGACATCGTGATTGCCAAACACCCGATCGAACAAACGAGTGAAGTAGTTAAAAGAGTTGAGCGAATCAATCAACATGGACATTATTTTTTAGTCGGAGACAATCTGGAAGACAGCAACGACAGCCGCCATTTCGGAGCAGTTACAAAAGAATATATACGCGGAAAAGTTGTCGCGCGCCTTAGTTAAAATAGCGATTTGAAAACCTGAAAAACATTGCGTCGGATTTTACAAAAGCCGTATTTCTTGAGGGCAGGTCGCTCAACTTTCGGCAAAATGTTAAAATACTTTCATAGAGTCCGAAGTTTTAATTTTATGATCGAAGAAAAAGTTTTAATCGAAAAATTTGTTTCCCGTAAGAAAAAAGAACGTCTGAAAAAACCTGATTGGCTGAAGATAAAAATTGGTGATCCGACCAATCAGAACAAGGTTTTGGATTTGATCAAAGGCTTGAATCTGCACACGGTTTGTCAGGAGGCGAAATGCCCGAACATCTTTGAATGCTGGACGGACAAAACGGCAACGTTTATGCTCGGCGGCGATACCTGTACGCGCCATTGCGGATTTTGCGCGGTCAATAAAGGCAAACCGATGGATCTCGATCCGCTCGAACCGACGCACGTTGCCGAAGCGGTCGCGCATCTCGGGCTTGCTCACGCCGTTATCACATCAGTTAACCGCGATGATTTATCAGACGGCGGCGCGGCGCATTGGGCGGAAACGATCCATAAAGTGCACGCGATGAATCCGGCGTGCCGCGTCGAGGTTTTGATTCCCGATTTTCAGGGCAACGAAGATGCGCTCAACGCCGTGCTCGCGGCGCGTCCCGAAGTCTTGAATCACAACACGGAAACAATCGCGCGTCTTTACCGCCGCGTTCGCCCCGACGCGAAATATCAACAATCAATGACTTTGTTAAAACGAGCGGCTTTTTTCCGCGACACCGAGTTTCCGCGAATGAAAACCAAAAGCGGAATTATGGCAGGACTTGGCGAAACTTTTGAGGAAGTCGTCGAATTGATGAAGGATTTGCGCTCGGTGAGCTGCGACATTATGACCATCGGTCAGTATCTCCAACCTTACGAAAAACGTCTGCCTGTCGAACGCTATGTGACACCCGAAGAATTTGCTGAATGGAAACGAATCGGTTTGAGTTTGGGTTTCAAACACGTCGAATCTTCGCCGCTGACACGAAGCAGTTATCACGCACGGCAACAAAGCGAATTGGGCGAAGCAAAACTTGTTTCGATTACGAGATAAACATCATTACAAACAATTTCAAGCAAAAAGGCTAAATCAAAAGGTTCAATCTTTTTTGCTTGAAAGCACAAATGTTTCGACGTATTAGTACGGCGTTAAGAACAATTTAGATAATCTTTCTTGTCATCGAGGATGACAAACATTATAGCCTAGCGAGAATCGCCAGAAATGAGGTGAAAATTCAATTGCTCACTGAAAGCGAGCAACAATAAACCACTATTTTGTTCGACACTTTCAGCGTCGGAATATTTTCTTTATCATAACCTATGGTTTCGCTCATTTCATTCGCTTCACCATAGGCTATAATGTTTGTCGCCGTTGGCGACTTGGTTGAGGTTTCAAATCACTACTAAATAATATCGGAAGATTAATTGCTGTGGATGAAGAATATAATAAAATCAAACTTCTTTTCGAGAAACTTCAGGAACAGGAAAAGCGTTCTTTTCCCGAACAGGGAGGAATTTTAAGTGTGTCAACAAAACAAGGAGTTTATGTTATTCGCAATTCTAATGGAAGAGTTGTGCATGTCGGAAGAACTTTGCGCGGAAAAAATGGTTTATCTCAACGCCTTCAAAATCATCTTAACGGTCAGTCATCTTTCGTGAAAAATTTTTTAAGAGATAAAAACCTATTAAGAAACAGATATACTTTCCAATATCTCGAAGTTTCTAACGATAGACAAAGATTACTCCTTGAATATTTTGCTACTGTTCGGCATTGTCCTGAACATTTAGGGTTAGGCTCAAAAAAAGAATCTTAATAAAATTTTCAATCTTAGCCCATCCGCGAAAATAATGCTTTCAATTTTTATCAAAAAGTGTAATGCGTCAGTAAATAGTTTTAGCGACTGGAGCGCAAGCGTCCTCGCTTGCATACGTCGCTGAAAAGCGGCGTTAAACGCTTCGATTCCTAAGATTATTGAAAGAAAATGAAAGATTTGAGCGTTTTTCAAACGCTATGCAAGCGGGACGCTTGCGCTCCAGTCATTAAAACTTATCACTGACGCATTACCAAAAAGTTGTGAATTACGAGAACTTTTCGGGTAATATTATCGGATGAAAATACTTGAAACCGAACGCTTAATCTTGCGTGAAATCGTCGAATCGGACGACGCATTTATGCTTGATTTGCTCAATCAGCCGTCGTTTATCAAATATATCGGCGATCGGAATGTCAGAACGCTTGAGCAATCGCGTGAATTTATCGAAAGCCGTTACCGCAAAAGCTACACAGAAAACGGTTTTGGGCTGTATGCTGTTGAATTAAAACCAGAAACTGCTTTGGAAGAAATCCCAAATCCCAAATCCCAAATCCCAAATCCGCTTGTCGGCATTTGCGGTTTTGTGAGGCGCGACACTTTGCCTGATGTGGACATCGGTTTCGCTTTTCTGCCGCAGTTTGAGCGCAAAGGCTATGCGCTTGAATCCGCGTCTGCCGTGATGAACTACGGCAGGGCAGTGTTGGGTTTAAAACGCGTTGTCGCACTTACCACGCACGACACTGAAAGTTCGGGCAGACTGCTCGAAAAAATCGTTTTCAAATTTGAAGGTCTGATCACACAGCCGCACGACACGGAAGAACTCAAATTATTTTCTTCAGAAGTAGAAAAGTGAAAAAGTGAAAAAGTGAAAAAGTTTGCTTGAATATATTCAACCAAACTTTTACCCTTTTACCCTTTTACCCTTTTACCCTTTAATTCCCCAAGAGTTCGCGAACGGCGCGGTCGAGTTGCGAATCTTTGCCCGTCAGACTTTCGCCGATCGGTCGCGTGACGGGCACGTCAACTTGTCGCGGATTGAGTTCCATATCCTTGCCGTCGCTGCCCAAAATGCGCTGGCGCGGCAGGCGAAACGTCGTTCCGTCAAAAAGATTTGTGTTCCACGTAAAAATGATCCAGCCGGCAGTCGGTTCGCCGACGATCTTGCCGAGTTTTAATGTGCGATAGCCTTCTGACAAATCTTCGGCGTCCGACAGCGAATGCTGATTCGTGATTAAAACCGTCGGGCGTTCGAGCGCGCGCTGACCGAGCGCAGAACGCGCCGGAACGTTCCAGAGTCCGCGTTCCTGCATCGTCAGATAGCCTTTACGGGACAAAACATCAATCACATACGGATTGACAAAACCGCCGTTATTGTTGCGAATGTCAATGACCACGCCTTCTTTTGACTGATTTTCCGCGTCCAGATCAATATAAAGCTGTTCGAGCGAATTTTGTGACATATCGGGGATATGAGCATAGCCGATCTTGCCATTACTGATTTTGGCGACATACGCCCGATTCGCTTCAACCCATTGCCGGTAAAGAAGTTGTTTTTCCGCGCCGGTTGAGATCGGCTTAACGATAACTTCGCGTTTGTTTGAGCCGTCCGCGTTTGCCGAAACATTCAGCGCAACCCGTTTGCCGACCTTGTTTTCGAGCAGTTCGTCAAGGTTTGTTTTGCCGTTGATCGCGGCGCCGTCAACCGATAAAAGATAATCGCCGACTTTGATATTTTTGACAACGTCCGCCGGACTCAAAGTGATAATTTCCGTGATGCGTAAACGTCCGTTCGTTTCATATTCGCTGCGGTCAAAACGAAGCCCAAGTTTGCCGACCGGCGTTGCCGTGAACGCCGGCGTGCCGGTTACGCCAAGGTGCGAAGCATTCAATTCGCCGACCATCAGATTCATCAAACGACGGACTTCGTCCATCGTCCGCGCACTTTTCACGAGCGGTTCATAGTTCGTATAAACCGCGTTCCAATCCGCGCCGTGATACTTGTCATCATAAAAATTATCGCGCATATATCGCCAGCCCTGTTTGAAGATCTCCATTTTTTCGGTGGCGAAAGTGACGTTCATTTCCATTGAAAGCGCGAGCGGACGCACTTCGCGGCGGTCAAGACTGACGATATTCACGCGACCGTTTTCGGTGTAATAAACTTCCTTCGAGTCGGGCGAAAACTGCGCGTTCGATTTGAAACCGGCGGTCGAAGTGATCTGTTTTGCCGAAGTGTCGGTTGCCAGTTCGTCGAGTGAAATCGTGTAAAGATTAAACTGATTTTCCGCCGAAGCAAGCACGAGAAGGGTTTTACCGTCGGGACTGATCGTCTGGCTTCCGACATTAACGCCCGTATTGATCAGGCTCAGACGTTTGCGAATATCTTCAAAAACGATTTCCGTATTTTTTGAATCATCCTTCTTTTCAGGCGAAGCCGTCGGTGAAGGTTGCGGCGTCGGTGAATTGGTCGGCGTCGGCGGTTGTTTATCTTTCGGGTTTTCCTGTTTGAAAAGGTCGCGGAATTGGTCTTCGCGGAATTTCGGCGTGCGGAGTTTTAAGTCAATCCGCGCCAGTGCGCCATTTTCCGTACGCTGCGAAGTGTCGAACAGAATAAACGATCCGTCAGGACTCCACGAAATCGAACCCGTATTTGAATTTGCCAAAAAACTGATTGGTTTTGCATTTCCGCCACTTACCGAAACGACCGAAATATTTGTGTAAGAACGCGTTTCCGGTGAAATATTTGTAAATGCGATCCACTTGCTATCGGGCGACCACGCAACGCTGTTGCCGCTCAGCAGCGGCGGCGCGTCCGTGTAAAATTTACAAAGTTCGCGTTCTTGTTTCTTTTCGACGTCATAAACAAACATCGCCCGCGCATTGCGGATAAACGCGATAAATTTGCCGTCGGGCGAATAGATCGGCAACGCATCGTTGTTCGCTCCCTTGGTCAGTTGGGTTTCGGTTTCGGTCGCAAAATCGTATTGAAAAATTGCCATCGTGCCGTCGCGTTCCGAAGCGTAAACCAACTTTTTGCTGTCGTTTGACCACGCCACGAATGATTCGGGCGCGACCGTGTTCGTCACGCGAACGGCTTCGCCGCCGTCTTTTGACGAAGCTGCAAAAACCTCGCCGCGCACGATTACCGCGACTTTCTTGCCGTCGGGCGAAAGTGCGAGTTCGCGAACCTGCGTCGAAAGATTAACACGCTCGGTCAATGGATTTGCCGCCGTTCCGCGCAACGTGACCGGCAATTCGCTCGCCTTTCCGCTGTCGGAGTTCATCTTCCAGATGCGTGCGTTGCGCTCAAAAACAATTTCTTTGCCATCGTAAGAAAGATTCGCCCAAAGCACGCGTCCGTCGGTGAAATTCGTCAATTGTTTGGCTTCTCCGCCGCGCGCTTGCGACCAGATATTTTGTGCGCCGCTACGGTCTGAAACGTAAAACATTTTCGCGCCGTCGGCGGTTGCCATGACCCAAAGTTGTTTTGCGCCGCGCTGTGTGATTTGGCTGTAAGTATCGCCTGTTTTCTGCCAGATCTCGGTTTCGTCAATATGACTTCGCCCCTTTCGCCACCATTGACCGTTGGAAATTCCGCGCGCCGAAAAAATGATCGAACCGTCTGACAGATTTGTTGACCAAAATTCGTTTGTGTAACGGTCAGCGGAAACTTGCTGCGGCGTTCCACCCGACACGGAAACGCGAAAAATATCGTTCATTCCGGAGATGTCCTTGCTCACGGAAGAAAAATAGATCCAGTTTCCGTCGCGTGACCACGAATCGAGCTGATCGTTGGCATCGTCGAAAGTCAGCCGTTGCAGATCGTTTGTTTCGAGATTTAAAATGTAAATATCGCCGTTGCCCGTGCGGTTTGAAACGAACGCCAGCCGTCGTCCGTCAGGCGAAAAAAGCGGTTTTGATTCGTTTGCCGGATGCGAAACAATTAGTTGAGCCGTGCCGCCACTTGCGGAAACGGTCCAAATATCGCCGCCCGAAACAAATGCGATTTCCTTGCGGTCGGGCGCGAAACTCGGTTCGGTCAAATACGGCGCGGCAAGTGTTTGAATCGAAAGCAGGGAAAAAACGAAGGTCAGAAAAAGAACGATTTTTCGTGTCATATTTTACTTTTGAAAATTGGTCGAATGGATTTTTACAAAAAACGCTGATTTATACGCCGATAATACCAAAAAAGTTATAAAAAATCTTGAATAATTTGCCGCCAAGCAACTATCATAAACGGCAGGGCATCTTTCGAGTTGATAAGGAGAAAATTTAATGCTGAAAATCAAACTTGCCGTCATTGCCATTTTTTTGAGTTTTGCAGGATTTGCTTTAATCAATTCCGAACAACTTATAACTTCGGCAAGAACCGATTTTGTTCAAGAAATAGCCAACTATAAAACTTGGTCAAAGATTACAAAAGAGCCTCTGCAATTTAAGATTGACGAGGCTTCGGGCGGGGGTTGAGCTTTTATAATTGATGGCGTTGAGCTACTTTCCCGTGAGGAAAGAAAAAAAGACCTCGTCGGAGTTTTTTCCGATATTGGAAAAGGTTTAAAAAGAGTTTTCAGACCTGCAAAAAAAACCGTTGCAAACAACATGACTCATGGAACTTTTACTTTCGGGGTTGTTTATGCCAACGACTTGGCAAAGGCGGAAATTGAAAAGGAAAATCCGAATTTTCCAATCGGCTCAATTATTGTCCGCGAAAAAAACGCTTTGGCGACGAGCGAAACGCCTGAAATTGTGATTGCAATGGTCAAGCGCGAAAAAGGTTTTAGCAAAAAAACTAATGATTGGGAGTTTCTTACTTTCAACGGCATAGACTTGAAAATAAAAAAGCGTGAAACAAAAGGCGATTGCTCGACTTGCCATATCCGCGCTGAAAAAACCGATTGGGTTTTTCGAGAATATTTGAAGTAATTTTTTTTATCATTTTGGAGAAAATAAATGAATCTGAAAGTTTTAAAACTATCCGTTATAGCCGCATTTCTGGCTTTTGCTTCATGCGCTTTTTTGTTTTCAAGTAATAAATCGCAAGCGCAAACAAACAAAAACACCGAAAAGCGCGACGAGATGTTAGAAAAAGTCGCCGATTATAAAATCTGGAAACAAGTTCAGAAACCCGAAAAAAAAACTGATTTGGTTGGAGTGAAAACCGATGCGGTGCCGATTTTCGATTCAACTGCGATGGGCTGAAGTTCGGTTTCGGTTTCGACCGTTCTTCTCGGTTCGGGAAGTTTTCCGTCAAGCAATTCAACAGGTTCTGTTCAGGTTGTCAGTTCGCGCGGCACGACAAATATAATTATGCCGAATGAACGCATTCCGCCCGAAGAGGACAAACCGCAAAAAAATCCGCATGAAAAAGGCAATCAAACTTTTGCACGGGTTTTTGCCAACGATTTGGCAAACGCCGAAATTTACAAAGACGCGCCGAAATTTCCGGTGGGCGCAATTATCGTGCGCGAAAAACTGCTGAACGCCGAAAACGCAAAGCCCGAACTCGTGACCGTGATGGTCAAACGCGAAAAAGGTTTCAGCGCGAAAACGGGCGATTGGGAATATCTGGTGATTGAAGGTAGTTTGGACCGGGTCAAACAGCGTGAAACGGTCGGCAGTTGTTCAAAATGCCATTCGCAAGCCGAACAAACCGATTTTGTTTTTAAGACTTATTTGAAGTAGAAAAAAGATAAAATTGGAACGCGAATGAGCTCAGATGTTATTAGGACTTTCGCTTAGAATGCGGAAGCCCGCACGAAGTAAGGGCGAAAACACACTTACTTCGTGCGTGTTTCTGCATATTTCTGCTTTCAAGCGAAAGTCCTAGTTATATTAGACATTATTTAGACTTTTGACGAAATAGAAAATTGACAAAACACTTAAAACCTGTCTTTGCATACTTTAGCCAAATAATTTTGGTTAAGTCGTGATTATCCAAACCTGATTGCCCTCACTTTTTCTCTTAATTTTATCTGATATACTTCTTTTGACAAAATTTGGGTAATGACAAGCTCATAAAAGTAGGAATAATAATAATCTCCACATTTAGTGAAATACTTACTAAACTCTTGTTCTGCTTTTTCTTTGGCTTTTGCATCTAAGGATGTTTTGATAGGATATTTGGTCGGTATATCTCCAGAATCTTCCCGAACGTCATTCGCACAACTTGCTACCAATAGTAATGCAATTAATAAAATACAGGCTTTTTTCATTATTCTTCCGCACCATCCACAACAAAGCGAGATACCTAAATTAACTATTATGCGGAATAATTTATACTAAAACTTATTCGGCAAATCAATAAAAATTCAAGCGATAATCAAATTTCAATAATTTCTTTATCTTTCTTCAAAAGCAGATTGACGATTTGGCTTTGGTTGAGATTTTTCTCGACCGCCAATTTTTCGGCTAGTAGCGGCGTGTCAGAACAGGGAGCGGTAGCGACTTGCTTATTTAACCCACTCACTACCGTTCGGGGTTCTGACAGTTTTAACTGAATCGCCTTTTCCGCGTTCGAGCAAAACGACAAATTGACTCGTTTTTTGTGTCATATCGAAGAACGATTCGGCATAAAAATCTTATCTGCGGAAAACTTAGCTGGAGATGTAGTTTTTTAGTTGTTTGATGGTGAATTGTTGTTCATCAATGATCGCTTTGACCAAATCGCCGATCGAAAGCACTCCAACAATTTTCTGACCATCAAGCACGGGTAAATGGCGGATTCGATTATCGCTCATCAATTCCATACATTCTTCGACGGTTTGGGTCGGATTAGCTGAAATAACATTGGCGGTCATAATATCTTTAACCGGAGTTTTTTCGGATGACTTGCCTTGCAGAATCACTTTTCGGGCATAGTCTCTTTCGGAAACTATTCCGCTAAGTTGTTTGCCATCAATCACCAGCAACGCTCCGACCTTTTTTTCAGCCATCATTTTAATAGCCTCAAGCACTGAATCGTTTGAGCCGATCGCCCAAACGTCACTACCCTTAGAATCTAAAATATATTTGATCAATTTCATTAACTTCTCCTTTCAAGATGCGGATTGGACAACAAATTTTATTATGCCGTGATGATATGTCATTTTCATCCGAATATCAATGGTTTTTTGCGGTTGATTCCTCTTTTTACGGTAAATAGCGATTCGGAATCGGCTGATCGCCGCTCAAGCCGAATTGCGTAATCAGAATGCCCGCCGTTGACTGATTGATATACCAAATGCCGTCGCGATAAACTGCAATATCGGTTTTACCGTCGCCGTCATAATCGCCCGGCGTGGGAATATCGTTCGTCAAACCGAATTGGACATAAGTATTGCCGCCGGTGCTTTTACGGATATACCAGGTTCTGTCCGACGGGCGAAAGACTGCCAGATCACTGCGTCCGTCACCGTCGTAATCAGCCGCGACGGGTTTATCGCCCGACGCGCCCCATCGAATAAAATTGACTGCGGCATAATTGACATTTGATTGCGAAATAAACCAGCCGTCAATGCTGTATGTGACAAAATCGCCCTTGCCGTCGCCGTCATAATCGCCCGCAACCGGCACGCCGAATGAAATGTTGGAGAACGTCAAAACGCTGCCGCTGCCGCTTCTGAGAACGTAGAAAGTGTGGTTGGAAGGACGATAAACAGCAATGTCATCGTTCCCGTCACCGTTGTAATCGGCGATGACCGGAACGTCGCCGGGCAAGCCCCACGAATAGCCCGAATAAGTAAAGTTTGAACTGTTCAAAATATAAAAATCGGGCTGATTGCTGTCGGCATTCGGACGAAAAACGGCAAAATCGGTTTTGTTGTCACCATCGTAATCGCCCGGCGCTGGCCGGTCAGATGCCAAGCCCCAATTGATAACGGCAAATCCGCTCGTTGAACGATTCAGATACCAATTCCCCTCCGATGGACGATAAACCGAAACGTCGGTTTTGCCGTCGCCGTCAAAGTCTGCGCGGACTTTGGCGAGCGTAAATATATCACCGCATAGATAGCTGTAAATTTTGACGGAATCAATCCACCAACCGGTTGCCGCGACCGATGAATCGTGCCCCATTCGCCAACGCAAACGAACACTTTGCCCGAATGCCGCCGCCGGAAGCTGAATTTGGGTTGTCAGATAACCGCTTGAACTTCCTGTCCAGGCTTGTCTTCCGCCTAAAGGATTACCGAACGATGTGCTGAGAGTGCCATTGTAGCCGCCGGAAATAAACGAACCGCCCGCCGTGATTATATCCTGAAACGCGCCGCCATTGATGCTGATGTCCAGAACGCCGCCGTCAAAGGTGCTTTCCGTAAGATAGTTGTTTCTGAACTCCAAAATCGCACTCGCCGTAGTCACCAAAATAGTCACGCTCGGCGAAGTTAGATCCGCCCCGCCGACGGCAGCCGGATTCGGGACAAAAGCCGCGTTTGGCGCACTGTCCGGTGTGGTTGCTGATGTGACCCAATTGATGCCCGAACCGGTTTGCTGGCTTGTCCAGTTGACAGGGAGCGTCGGCGCAGTTACCGAATCAAAATTTTCCGTCAGCAGATTATTCGGCAAACCGACGCGGATCAAACGGTTAAAACTGACCGCGCCGAGACTGCTGTTGACATTAAAAGTCAGTTGCAGATCCGAACCGCACGGACCGTTTAGCGGAATTGTATAAAACGCGGTGCGCGTCGCGGTTTGACCGATCGGAATATCGCCGTAATTGGCAGAACCGCCGCCGACTATCTGTAACGTTGTGTTGGTTGCCGTCGTGCCGCCCGGATTGGTCAGTGGAATTGACAGGATAATAGTCTCGCCTTGTTCCGCATAACCGTTTCCGTTGCCGCCCGGCGCAGAATCGGTAAATGTGAACTGCGGCGTTTGAGCTAAATTGGCAACCGCGTCAAAAGATTCGGTGACAACCGTATTATTATTGCCTGTTCCGGCGTTTTGAATGCTCGCCGAAAAACCCATTCCGCGCGTCGCAAATCCGCGTCTGACCGGCAAAACATCGTTCGCCTCGGAAGCAGCGGCGGCGGCGATTATCGCATCGCGTTCCTGCAGCATCGTCGGATTGAGCGGCGCGAGCTTCATTCCGTCCGTGATATATTGCAGAGTGCGGCGGTTTCCTTCGATCGCGCCGTATTGCTGAATTAGTTCGTAGCGAACTTCCCACAGCGCATTACTCCAGATCTCACCGGCATTGAAAACTTGGTCGCAAGCCGCTCCCGTTGAAAAAACCGGATTGCGCGGAAATGCGCTGTTCGGGTTGGTGGTCGTCGTTCCGATCAGCGTGTCGCAACCGGCGTTCAAATACCGGAATGTGAGCGGATTGAACGGCAAATTGTTTGTGCCGACGGAGGCTTTAATGGCAGTCGGGAAACGCCGGATGCCGTAAAAATAATTGGATTCAAAGCCGGCCGCGATCTGATAAGTCAAATAGCCGCCAATCGTATGGGTGCCGAAATTGTTGTCGGTTGGCTCGGATAAAAGAGCCAGCGCGTAGAAATCGGACCAACCTTCGCCCATTCCGCGCGCCATATTCGATGAAAGTCCCGAAGTATTGCCGTGCAGACGGTTTGAAAGTCCGTGTGTCAACTCGTGAACAGTTACCTGGCTGTCGAGCGCTCCGTCGCGGTCGGGTGTCGCTGCCGTCCAGACAAATAATTGCAGTCTTCCGCGTCCGCCGTCAGCAGCGGTTGAAAAATTTGCGCCGTTTGTTCCGCTTCCGTCCTGGACTTCAACCGAGATCGAATCATTGCCGGTGCCGCCGCGTCCGAAATTATCGGTTTGAAAATTTCGCGCCTGCTCCGTGAATCCGAGCCGATACAGTTCGTCGTGATAACGGTTGACGGTGTAAAAAGCATTCGTGATCGAACCTTGCTGAAAAGCCGACGGCGGATAGGTTTGCGGTTGTGGCGGCAGCGGTTCTTCGCCGGGCGGCGGATTTCCCGGGGCGGGATTGTAAGTGTAAACAAAATTGCGGTTCGGATTGCCGGTTGCATAACCGTTCGGATCAACTCCTTGGGTACCGTCGCGGTCAATTCCGGCTTCTGCGGCATTGCCGATCGTGCGGTTTTCGCCGTCGGGAATCCAGCCGTTATTGTTGAAATTATACGGCGGTTCGTTGCCGACGAGCGTAAAACTCTGACGATTGACAATCGCCGGTTGCGGACACGGATTCGGCATAAAACAGCCGGGCGTAAAGGGCGATGGGCTGTCGCCGGTTTTCATCAAACTATTCGCATTGCCATACAAATTGTAAGTCGCCGATTGTGTTTGAGATTCGGTGATGTTTTTGCGCCATAAAAGCGTGCCGCTTTGCGCATCAACGATCACATAAAAAGCACCTTGGTTAGTCCATAAAAGAACGCGCCACGCCGTTCGGGCAACGCCTGAATCTATCGGAAAATAGATCTTTTCAGCCGTTGTCTGATCGGCAAATTGCCCGCGCTCGAACATGATCTTCAAATCATCCGAAGCCGCTTCGATTCGTTTTGTGTCGGGTTCATTCGCTTGTAAACCAATGTGTTTTGACGCATTTGTGACTGCTGTTTCGGCACTGCCGAAGTCTGCCGAAAGATTTTCATAATCAAGATTCGGCGCGAGATTATTGACGATGCGGATGATCTCGTTATCTTTGGTAAAGCCGGCTTTGATCTCGCCGCGAAAGACGGGAATGCCGTTGATCGTTTGCGCGAAATGGACGAACGAGAGATTGCCGTCCGGATTTGTGTAATCGGCAGTTGTTTGCAAATTATCAATTTGAAAATCCTGCAAGCCAAACAATGCGGAGTTTTGTTTGAGAAAGAAACGCAGAATATCGGCGCGTTTGTCATTACTTGACAGAGTCAGAAAACGAGCCGTTTGCGCGGCATCGGGCGCGATTACTTCGGGAATTCGTAGATCTTCGTTGTATTCAACCTTGAGTTTGACGGAGTTTGAACGCAGTTTTTGTTCCGCTTGAATCATTTGTTTGCGGTCGGCGGAAATCAGCGCGTCGGTCTTGCCCGCGTCGGCGATAAATCTTCCGATCGCCTCGCGGGTTTCCGTATTTTTGTCGGTGCGAATGTCGTAATTTGTTATCTCAACAGATGTTTCCGACGTTTCGGCAGATTCCGCCTGCGGCGAAAAATGCCAAAAAAAGAAAGCAATTATCAAAACAAAAATAAGCGAAAACAGATAGGTTCTTTTGACGAAATCGGCTGAAATTCTCATAGCAAAACTCTCTTTGGGCAAAGTAATAAAATAATTTAGAAAGAAATGCTGCAATTATAAACCCAAAATCGCCAAATGTTAAGGTTTTACCGAACTCTCTTCAAGAAGCTGGACAAATTTCTTTGCCGCGAGCGACAGATTGCGGTCGCTTCGATAAATCACTCCAACGGGGCGAACCCATTCTTTTTCGGCTAATTGGATAACTGCAAGCTGTCCGTTTTTTTCCTCGTCGGCAACCGACGGATGCGGCACGATCGCTAAACCAAAACCAACCTCGACCGCGCGTTTGATGGTTTCGATATTGTCGAACTCGGCGACTTTGCGAACTTCGACGCCATTTATTTTTAAGATCTTGTCAATTGCTTTGCGTGTCGGAATGTCGCGCTCAAACAATACAAAATCGCGCCCCTTTAGCTGGCTGGCTTTGACTTGCTGTTTTTTGGCAAATTCGTGGTCGAGCATACAGATCAGCACCAGACGGTCGCTCTGCATCGGTACGATCGTCAAACCTCGGCGCGGTTCGGGGAATGCGACGACGCCGAGGTCGACCAAGCCGTTGAGAACATCGCGCACGACACGCGTTGTCCGCGAATATTCCAGATCGATCTTAACGGACGGAAATTTCGACATAAATTCCCGCACCTTCGGCGGAAATTCGTGCAAACCGATGCTGTAGATCGTCGCGACCTTGACCGTTCCGCCGATCTTGCCGACGAGTCCGCGCATACTTTCGTTTAGCGTGTCATAACAATCCAAAATATTTTTCGATTCGCGGTAAAAAACCTCGCCCGCCGGCGTGAGTTTGACTTCGCGCCGCCCGCGAACTCTTTCGAGCAGACGGCGGTTGAATTTTTCTTCCAATGTGCGAATCTGCTGGCTGACCGCCGATTGCGTAACAAAGTTGCGCTCCGCCGCGAGCGAAAAACTCTGTAAATCAACCAGATCGCAAAATACTTTTAATGTTTCAATGTGCATCTTTAATTAGTCGAGAGTCGAGTGTTGGGGGTTGGGGGGAAATAATAATTTATGTGGAGAATAGCGGAGCGGGAAAAGGAAGGGTTTA
>JANPDZ010000082.1:0-2397 GCA_031431735.1 Acidobacteriota bacterium
GCCGCCGAATCCGAACGCGAGGGAAATGATTCGGAAGCACTTTTGCTTTACGAAAAGATTCTACTATCGAAACCTGAAAATCTGCCCGTCATTCTGGAGATCGTACGCCTTTCTGCGAAGCGCGGCGAAACCGAAAAGCTAAAATCAAATTTTGCCAAAATAAATATTCGTGAAGACGCTTGGGACGCGGAGATCAAAGAACAATTCACTTCACTTCAAACATCGGTTAATTCGGGAAACACACGCGAAGTCGCGCAGAAGATCGCATTTTTCCGCAATGTTTTATTGCGTTTGCCTGAATTTCGCGGCGCACTAACGGATGTTAAATTCAGCGACACAACCGTCGGCGAACCGTTTTTGCGTCCGCTAAAATTGCCGATTCCCGATTTCGCGCCTGCCGCGCCCGATGAAAATTTGATTTTCAAACCGGAAATCGCGGCAAACGAAAAAGTGATTTTCAGCAAAGCCGTTTTTCTCGACGGCGATTCTGCTCCGGTCAACGCGCGGGCAACCGAAAAGGAAATAAAATTGGGCGAAAAAGTTTTAGCGGTTGCGAACGCGAAAGATTTGCAGACGCTCGATATTGATTACAATTTCAAAAACGATTTCATTGTTGCAAGTGAAAGCGGTTTGCGTTTTTTTAGCGACGGTTTTGCCGACATCACGGCAAATACGAAACTTTCCAGGGAAATTTTGCAGAAAAAATATTCAAAGATCTTCACGTTCGACATCGAAATTGACGGCGATCTGGATTTGATCTTGGCACTTGAAAATTCTCCACCCGTCGTACTGCAAAATAATGCCGACGGAACTTTCAAAGAAATAAAATTGTTTGCGGAAATCAGCAATTTGCGCGATCTTGTTTCCGCCGATTTTGACGAGGACGGCGATATGGACGCGGCCGTTTTGGACGCAAATTCAAAACTCACGATTTTCTCAAACGAACGCGGCGGACAATTTCGGGTTCGCAGTTCACCCATTGCAAGCGAAGTTTCGGCAATCGCGGCGGCGGATCTGAACGGCGATGGAAAACTCGATCTGAATATCTTGCAAACCGACAGCGCATTGATCCGCGCCAACGACACGAATGACGGAAGAAATTGGGAAACGACAGAAGTTTTGCAAAGCGAAAAAGCCGAAAGTCCGACATTGATAATTCAGGATTTTGACAACAATGGAGCAAACGATATTTTGATCTCAAATCGGCTTTGGCTTGGCGGAAAGGGCGGGACATTTACTGTTTCGCCAAATCAATTAAACGGAAAAGGGTTTTCAACTGCTGATTTTAACGGCGATGGAAAACTTGATTTAGCGGGAATTGATTTGGACGGAAAGGCATCGAATTTTATCAATCAAAGCGCGAAAAATTACGCGTGGCAGATCATTCGTCCGCGTTCGGCAAAGGCGGAAGGCGATCAGCGCGTGAATTCGTTCGGGATCGGCGGCGAGATGGAAATTCGTTCCGGGCTTCTGGCGCAAAAACGCGTTATTTCCGCGCCGCAGGTTCATTTCGGTCTGGGTGAGCAAACAGCGGCCGATCTGCTCAGAATCGTTTGGGGAAACGGTTTTATTCAAGCCGAATTCGACTTGCAGAAAGACCAGCAAATTCTTGTCAAACAACGCTTAACGGGTTCGTGTCCGCATCTTTTCGCATGGAACGGAACAGCTTTCAAACTCGTCAAAGATTCCGCGCCGCTCGCCACCTCGCTTGGCTTAAAGGTATCCGACAGAGACGTTTTGCCCGTCACGCAAACCGAAGAATGGTATAAAATTTCGGGCGAACAACTTGTGCCGAAAGACGGTTTTTACGAACTTCGCATCACGGACGAGCTTTGGGAAAGCTATTACGTTGACCATTATTCTCTCATCGCCATTGACCATCCGAAGAATACCGAAATTTTCGCCAACGAACTTTATCCGGTTCCGCTGCCGCTGAAATTGCACACGACCGCCAAACCTATCGCCTTTGCAAGTGCGACCGATGAAAAAGGCAATGACGTGTCGAAATTGGTTGAAAATTTAGACGAAATTCATCTCGATACTTTTGAAGATGGACGCTATCAAGGCGTTGCTGAGGAACATTTTGTCGAACTTCGATTGCCCGAAAATGTTTCGGACGATCCGCCGATAAGCATTATTGCCGACGGCTGGCTGCATCCGACTGACACTTCTTTGAATGTTGCGATCAGTCAGGGCGGATACGAAAAACCGAAAAGTCTGAGTCTGGATATTGCGGACGCGAACGGCGTTTGGAAAACCGTCAAAGACGATTTCGGCGTGCCGGCCGGAAAACTGAAAACGATCGTCATCGAATTGCCGAAGGGCGCGAAACGTGCGCGTTTGCGGACGAATATGGAGATTTTCTGGGACCGTCTGGCGTGGGCGGAAAGCGCGCCG
>JANPDZ010000083.1:0-24746 GCA_031431735.1 Acidobacteriota bacterium
CAAAAATTCTCTCCAAATAATTCAAAATTGCATTTCTTCGCGGCAAACCTTATCACCGCGTTTTCATCTGGTAAATGCCGCGTCTCGCGAAAGATATTCCAAAAAAATTGCTGGAATAAATGAATTGTAAAAATGAATTTAGAAAAGATTATTCGGAAGGTTTGACGAGATAATGGCGGGCGATTCCGTTGAAAATTTGAAGTTGTTCCGCGATCCACGTATCCTTAAATTCTTTATCTGACTCTTCAGCCATAATTTCGGCAACCTGCTGTGCAATTTCGATTGCCGCTCGCGCGTTCAGAAACAAAGCACGGGTTCGCCGCGCCAAAACATCTTCGACCGTTTGCGCCATTTCGTTGCGAACTGCCCAAATTATCTCCGCCCTTCGATATGGCAATTGCGGGTGAAGTTTTTCGTTTAAGGCGGGATTTTCTTCGATGAGTTTATCTAGCTCTTTCGCATCTGCGCCATAAATATTAAAATCGCTTTGAGTTGTTTCAATCGCGCCGTGAATTTTCAATTTTTCCGTAACACATTTTTTTTCGGGCAGAGCGGCAATTTTCGTCGCCTGATTGATCGCATCTTCCGCCATTCGGCGATATGTCGTCCATTTTCCGCCCGTGATCGTCAGCAAGTTTGATTTGTCAATTTCAATCGTGTGATCGCGCGAAAGCGAAGCCGTATTCTGTGCACTATTCGATTTGACAAGCGGACGTACGCCGACAAAAACACTCAAAATATCTTCACGATGCGGTGGATCTTCGAGATATGTTTTTGCGGTTTCGAGAATAAATTCAATCTCTGCATCGAGCGCTTGCGGTTCCAGTTCGGCTTTTTCAACCGGCGTGTCGGTCGTTCCGAAAACGGCGTGGTCGTGCCACGGAATTGCAAACAAAACCCGTTCGTCATTGGTTTTCGGAATCATCAGCGCGGTTTCAGACGGCAAAAACTTTTTGTCGAAAACAAGATGGATTCCCTGACTCGGCGCGATGATATTTTCGGCGTTTCGATTGGAAAATTTCCTGACGGAGTCGCTAAATGCGCCGGTCGCATTGATGACGACTTTTGCTTTTGCCAGAAAAATTTGTCCCGAAATTTCATCGGAAACCGCCGCCCCGTCAATTTTCCCGTCGTCGCCGCGATTGAGTGCGAAAACCCGCGCATAATTCAGCAAAACCGCGCCTTGTTCGGCAGCGGTTTGCGCGAGATTGACGAGCAGGCGCGTATCGTCAAACTGTCCGTCGAAATATAAAATTCCGCCGTATAGATCGTCTTTTTTGACGTTCGGCAGAAGTTTTATTGTTTCTTCGACCGACAAAATTTCCGATTTACCGAAACCGTATTTGCCCGAAAGAATATTGTAGGTTTTGAGTCCCGCGCCGTAAAAGAATTTATCCCAATAGCTGTAAACCGGAATGACAAATGATTGTTTTCGAACAAGATGCGGCGCGTTTTTGAACAAAACTCCGCGTTCTTTGAGCGATTCGCGCACTAACGAAACATTACCTTGCGCAAGATAGCGAACGCCGCCGTGAACCAATTTTGTCGAACGGCTCGAAGTTCCTTTGCCGAAATCGCTTTGTTCCAGAAGTAAAACATCAAAACCGCGTGAAGCCGCGTCAACCGCGCAACCAATTCCGGTCGCGCCGCCGCCAATGATAACAAAGTCCCAGATTTTTTCGTGTTCCCGAACACGACCGAGCATTTCTGTACGATTCATTCTTAAAACAAATTAGAAAGAGAAGTTCTTAAACGAATTTAGCAGAAAACTTGTAATATTATCCAAATTTGAAGACAATCTTTTTAGATCTATGGCTAAAAAGATTTTTTCAAAAACAAATTATCTGCCTTTGGTTCTGACTTTTTCAGCGATCATTTTAATGATTATCGGGCTTCGCGCCGAAGGACGTATTTGGTGGTGCAAACTCGGCGATTATTCGATTTATGTGAGCGAGGCGTGGAACAGCAGTCATACTTCACAGCATTTTCTTGATCCTTACACCTTGACGCACGTTCTGCACGGCGTTTTGTTTTTCTGGCTGGCAACCCTTGTATTTTCCCGCCTTTCGGGTGTATGGAGATTTTTTATCGCGATCTGTGCGGAAGCGGCGTGGGAAATTTTGGAAAACTCAAATTTTATCATCGAAAAATATCGCGCAACAACGGCTTCGTTTGATTATCTCGGCGATTCCGTATTTAATTCGATCGGCGATATTTTGGCTTGTAGCTGCGGTTTTTGGATTGCTTACAAACTCGGCTGGTGGAAGTCTTTAGGTTTCTTTTTATTGGTCGAGATCATCTTGCTGTTGTGGATTCATGATGGATTGCTGATTAATATTCTAATGCTTATTTATCCGGTTGATGCAATCAAACAATGGCAACTGAGTTTTTAAGGCTAGGAGTTACGCAGTTAAAACTTAAGCAATAAAAGAAAATATATTCGGAATAAGTGAAAAGTGAAAAGTGATATGTGATAAGTGGCTTTGACCTCTCACATATCACATATCACTTTTCACTTATTCCGAATTTTGACCAACTGCGTAAATTCTATAAGGCAAAAGGTAAAAGGCAAAAGCGTTTTTTTACACTTTTGCCTTTTACCTTTTGCCTTTTGCCTTAATTTACCGCTCTCCGCGCGAGGCTTCGGTGGCGGTTTCCAGATCCACCGTTAATTTTCTCGAAGCCGGTTGGTCAAGCGTTTCGATCCAGCGCAGCGATTCATCCAAAACTCTTAATTGATATTGTTTCCAGTTCGGTTCGCCGACGACTTCTCCTAATTTGCCATTGTAATAAGCGGTGCGCGGCGCACGAATTTTGTCCGTCACAGTTCGGTCAACCGAGAGCAGCATCGTCGGAATGCCTCTTTCTTCAATCGTGCGGGCAATAATTCCGAGCGTTTGATGACACAGCCTTGAAGCCGGAACGAGAAGCGCGGCCTGCACATCGTAACTGACAAGGCGGTCGGCAATACGCGGCGCGATTTCTTTGGCAACCAGTGCGGCATTTGGAATATAACTCGACAAGCTCCACCAAACATTATTTAATCTGCCGATCACGCCGTTGGCTTCGTATTCGAGCAAGCGATCAATCGGGATTTGCGAATTGCGGTCTTCTTTAACGGCGGCCGTGTCGTAGCCTTTGGCTGAGTAAAGTAAATCTTCGGCTTCGACCTCGATCGGAATTTCCCGAAAGTTCAAATCGCCGTCTTTTGAATCCAGATCAAACGGTTCGGTTCCGTCAATATACGCGCCGGCGGACGAAATTAATGCTAAATTCAGCATCGGAAGCGACCGATGAAGCGGCGTAAAAGGCGCGTAAGTATTTTCGACAAACGGATAATTATTTAACTTTTCATCACCGCGCCAATTCTTAAAGCGTCCTGAAAAATCACCGATTCCTTCAACTATTGCGCCTTTTCGGCTCGGCTTTGTTTTGCGCTCGATGCCGAGTGTGCGCTCGATATTTTCTCTAATCGTATTGAACATTTTTTCTAAGAATTAAAATTTGAATTGGTTTTTGTCTTCGACAACAATTTTTCCGACAGATCTTCCGGCAATTAAAAAGAATGCAACCAGCGTCGCGAGCATTGCGGCAACCAAAACCCAAACCGAATATTCGTGCAGATTGTTGAATTGAATTCTGAGCGGGTCGTCAAGCGCAATTTCATCAATCGGTTTGCCCATCTGCGCTTTGACGAAAGAAAGCCATAACGCGATGACAAATTGCCCGACCGCACAAGCCGCCGTCAAAAATAAAAGCAAAAATCTTTCCGTCCAGAGAGTGAAACGATTCGCGCCAACGGAAGCGATAAACGAACTCGCCAGCAAAATCAAGCCGATAATCAAGCCGCCAATATTGATTATCATCAAATTTCTTGAAACCATTGCTCCGGCAATCTCTGAGCCTTGAGCAACTTGGAGATTTTTCAAAACGGCAAACGCGATCGGAGCAACTGCGAAACTGAAAAAAACAGCCGCGCCGAGCCAGATGCCAATTAACAAAAGCCTGATATTTGAAAGAAATTTCATATCTTAAACAAGCTTTTATTATGAAGTTTTTCACCGAAAAGGGCAAAAGCGCAGGGCAAGTAAAAAGGAAAAAGGCAAAAGGTCAAAGGTCAAAGTATGCGAATCAAGAGTAGAAAAATAAGCGGTTTACGAGCACTTTGTTTGATTATTATCAATTATTCATTATCAATTATCAATAATTTCAGAAGTTATGAGCGGTTCATAACCTCTGAAGTTAGTTGATAATTGATAATTGATAATTGATAAATCTTTTTCGCTTTCCGACTTGTGATTCGCATTTTAAATCTCTTTTTCACGGCAAATGCTTGTAATTAGCCTTGTTTTTATTGCATAATTTTAGAGGCGAGCGCAAGAGTTTGTCCTGCTTGAAAAAGTCTTCATCAATCCTACGAAAAATCTATTTTCTCAAATTTCATCTAAATCATATGGAAATTATTAGAAGCAAAGGTGTTTTTGTTTCATTATTCTTATCGCTCATTGCCGCAATTTTAGTGATTTCATCGTGGGCAATTATCGTCGGGTTTGCCATTTATTTGGGTAACTATCTGCCGGCCGAACAAACAACACTTAATTGGTGGAGCTTTTTTACTCTGATTTTTGTCGCGCTGACGGTCGGTTTTCTGGCGGAAAAATTCGGTTTTAAAAAACTTCTGAAATTTACCATTCCGTTTGTCGTCATTTGGGGAGTTTTATCTTTTATCGCGGCAAAATATTTTGCGGTCAATCTGTATTTTATGCGGACGGCTTCCATCATATTTCTGCCGATTTTCTTCGTTCATCTGAAGAAACTCTGGCTGATTGATTCGGAATTGACGGAAAAATTGGTCGAACTCGCCTCAGCCGGTCACATTCTCGAAGGAAAATCGGCCGATCTCAGAATTGAGAGCGGATTAAAGTTGCTCGAAACCGTCTTTCCTCTTTCCGAAGCGATAGTATTTCGGTTCGATTTAAATAAAGGTTTAACGCCGGTCGGAAGAGCCCGGAGCGGAATTTCGGTTGATTCTCTGATTTCGCGGCAAACCGCCTGGCGCGAAAGCGTCGAGCTCTGCGAACGTGCTTTGGAATCACGTACCACAATCGTAGAAACAGATGAAAACAATGCCAAATTAGCACAGATTGCGCTGCCGCTGATTTACGAAGGCGTTGCGGTCGGAGTTTTGTTCGTCAATGTTCACCGCGATTTTGAACGCGCTGATCAATCCGTGCTTGAATCTTTTTGCGGACAGCTGGCGCGAAACTTTCAGCGAAAAGAATTGCGAAGTAAAGATTTGCCGAACAAATTCTGGTGGAGTTTTCTCTCGACCAATTCAGCGGAAAACCGCGTTGGCGCGTTGAGTTTGATAAAAAGTCTGATGAAGGAGCAATCATTCAGCGCGGTCGCAAGTTCGTATTTAAAAGAGGCGCACGCGATTGCTTATCTCGACGGAACGCTCGCTTACTTGAACCGCCAAATGCGGCATCTGGCAAAATTAAATCCATCGGAAATTTACGAACTCGATCTATTCGGGCTTTTGGAGAATTTTAAAACCGACGCTTTCAGCGAGCCTCATCTGGCGATTCGGCGTGTTTTGCAAACGGGTGAAAATTATCAAAATGAATTGTATTTTCAAGACATCAACCGCACTCTCGATTTGCAGATTTCGCTCGTCAAGGTTCCGTCGGACGATGTTTCGATTCACGAAACCAATGTCGCGATGAAACCCGCCTGTTTTCTGATTACCTTACGCGACATTTCTGCCGTCAAGGAAAACGAAAAATTGCGCTCTGATATGACAAGTTTGATGTCGCACGAACTTCGCACACCAATTACAAGCATCAAAGGTTTTGCCGAATTGATTTTGATGGATGATAAACTTTCGGAAGAAAACCGCGAATTTTTAACGATCATCGCCAATGAATCGCAACGGCTCTCAAAAATGCTCTCGACCTTTCTTTCGGTTTCAAATCTCGAACAGTCAGACAAAAAAGAGTTTACAAAAACGGCGGTCAAACTCGACTCGGTCGTTCACGAAGTCGTTAATGAATTGCAGGAATCGGCAAAGCGCAAACGGATTCAGTTGTTCGAAAAAACAACCGATAGTCTGCCGCCGATCGCCGCCGACAAGGGGTTGATTCGGCGTGCCATTTCAAATTTGATTGACAACGCCATCAAATACAGCCCTGAAAGAACTTCGGTAATGATTTCGACTGTTTTGGAAGCCGATTTTCTGCGCGTTGTCGTCGAGGATCGCGGCTATGGTGTGCCATCGGACGAAAAGGAAAAGATCTGGCAAAAATTTTACCGCGTTGCCCGTGACGGACAAGATAAAGAAGACGAATCAACCGGACTCGGGCTTTCGCTCGTCAAAGAAGTTGTCGAACAACACGGCGGTTCTTGCAAAGTCGAATCGGAAGTCGGACAAGGTTCGCGATTTAGTTTTACGCTTCCGCGTTTGTAGAAATTTATCAATTATCCAATTTCAATTAGCCATTAATACGCTTTTCAATAATCAAATGTGCATTAGCTGTCTGCAATAAGTCAGAACAGCGAGCGATAGCGACCTGTTAAATGTTATTGATATTCAAGTGCGTCGCGACCGCTCAGGGTTCTGACTTATTGCATAGTTTTTAAGTGAAAACCGTTGAATGGGGAGTATTTTTTTACAATATTGAAAATTGATAAAAACGCGGGCGTAAAACAACCCTTCCTGACCTCAAATTTTCTGAACATTGACTGATAAACCTTCATCTTTTCTCAAGTTGAAGTTGAAAAAGACCTGATAAAACTAATTTCAGGTTCGGAAGGTGTGCTTTGCGCCCGCTCAAGTCAAAACATATTCAATTCAAAAAAAACAATCCCCATTCAAGTGAAAACCGTATAATTCAAGAGTTGTTGATTTTGGTAAAAACTGCTGAAATATTTGATAATTGATATTTGATAATGGATAATTGCCTCGCTTTGATAGATTTTAACCGGTTGCAAATAATTTACGACGAACTTTTTGCCTACTGCGAAACGGAAAATTTCGCGGGTTACGATCCGTTTGACGGTCTGAACAGCCGCATTTTTCGCGTCGTTCCGCTGAAACATTTTTCGCTCGTGCGGCTCGCGTGGCTGCAAATGGTCAAGCGTTCGGCAAAAGATCTGCGCCCCGCGCTGAAAGTCGAAAAAGGTGTCAATGCAAAAGGCATCGCGCTTTTCGTGCTTGCCGAACTCTCACGTTTTCGCGCCACCTATAAATCTCAACACGCCGAAAACGCCAAATATTTTCTCGAAAAACTTCTTGACTTAAAAATTCAACTGCCAAAAACCAAAGACCAAAAACCAAAAACCGGCTTTGGTTACAATTTCGATTGGCAATCACGCGCATTTTTTGCGCCGAAAGGAACGCCGACAATTGTCCCGACGGCTTTTGCCGCGCAGGCTTTATTAGAAGGTTACGAACTTTTCGGCGACGAAATTTATCTCGAAACGGTGCAGGAAATTTGCGCGTTTATCACGGCAGATCTGAACCGCATCGGCGAAACTCGCGACGAAATCTGTTTTAGCTACACGCCGCTCGATAAAAGCGTGATCTTTAACGCATCGCTTCTGGCGGGCGAATGCCTTGCGGGCGTGGGCGCGATTTCGGGCAACGAAGAATATTTGAATTTAGCTGCACGGGCGGCAAATTTTGTTATTCATCGTCAAAAAGAAAACGGCGCGTGGGCATACGGCGAGAAACTTCGCCACGCGTGGGTTGATAATTTTCACACGGCTTATATTTTGCTTTCGCTATTTCGTCTGCAAAAATTGATTCCCGATCTAAACTGCGAAAAAACGATCAAACTCGGTTTGGATTATTGGCTTGAAAACTTTTTTCTCGTTGACGGAACGCCGAAATATTACGATCAGGAAACTTTCCCGATTGATATTCATTCGGCTTCGGCGGCAATTGTGGCGCTTCTCGAATTAAGCGAATTTGATGCCGGATGTTTGCCTTTGGCGGAAAAGGTCGCCGCTTGGACAATCGAAAATATGCGCGACGAAAAGGGCTTTTTCTATTATCAAAAACGAAAAGACAAAATCGTCAAAACATCATTCATTCGCTGGTCGAATGCTTGGATGGCACTCGCAATTTCAAAATTGCTCGAAGTAAAAAGTAAAAAGTAAAAAGGCAAAATTTTATTTGGATTTTACTTTTTACCTTTTAACTTTTACCTTTTACCTTCGCTATGCGTATTTGGATTGACCTTGGAAATTCTCCGCACGTGCCGTTTTTTCTTGCGCTCGCGCCCGATTTAGCGCGGCGCGGACACGAGATTTTGTGGACGGCGCGCGATTACGCGCAAACGGTCGAACTTGCGCGCGCGGCGAATTTGCCGGTTGAGATTTTCGGAACGCACGGCGGAAAAGGAATTTTGCAGAAGGGCGCGAAATTTGGCGGCAGAGTTTTTGATTTACTGCGTTGGGCACGCGGCAAAAAGATTGATTTGGTTTTCTCACATAATTCGCACGAACCGCTCGCGGTTGGTCGGCTTTTGCGGATAAAGTCGGTGAACTTGATGGATTACGAGTATCATCCGATGAATCGTTTGTCATTCAGATTGGCAAACCGCGTCATTGTTCCGACGAGCTTTCCCGATGAATTTCTGCAGAAATTCGGCGCATTAAAGAAGACAAAGAAATTTCAAGGAATCAAAGAAGATGTTTATTTGTCGGATTTCGAGCCTGACGCAGAATTTCAAGATGAACTAAACCGGCTCGGCGTTGCGCCGGAAAATATTCTCGTCGTCGTGCGGCCGCACGCACCTGAAGCGTTGTATCATCGCGGTTTTGCGAATGAACTTTTAGATGAACTACTCGATAAATTTGCCGCGCAGAAAAACGTCAAAATAATTTTGTTGCCGCGAAAAAAATATCAGGGCGACGAACTTCGCCAAAAACATCCTGAACCGAATATCATTATTCCCGAAGCGGTGTTGGACGGCGCCAATTTGCTTGCCTCGGCGGATTTTGTGGTTAGCGGCGGCGGCACGATGAATCGCGAAGCGGCGGCTCTCGGCATTCCGACGGCGACAATCTTTGCCGGACTTTCTGCGGCGATTGACGAATATCTTTTTCGCGAAGGTCGTCTTTTGAAGATTGAAACTTCCGCAGATTTAGCAAAAATAAACTTAGCGAAGAAAAAAGGCTTAAACCTGCGCGGCGGCAACGGCGTTCGCGAACAAGTGATAAATTTTATTTTGGACAAAGAATGAAAGCCGAACGAACAATTGAAAAATCCGCGCTTCGACACTCGCAAAGGCGTGTGCCCAAATGGATTTTGCCAATCGCGAAAGTCTTGATTTTTGCCGTTGACGGATTGCTGATATTTGTTTGTTTCTTTTTGGCTTTTTACTTGCGCGAAGGCAAACCGATCTTGTCGGCAACGGCGTGGGCTTGGTCAAAAGATTTTGTGCCGTATGCAGGAATTTTGTTTTTTGCGCTGCCGATTCGGCTCGCGATGCTGCTTTACGAAAGGGTTTATCGGCTACAAGGCGCGTTTTCTTATACGCAAGAAGTGTTTAAGATCTTCAAAGCCGTCGCGGTCGGTTCGCTGCTGATCGTGGCGGTCGCGTTTCTTTTTCGCGGCGGTTTTGCGTTTCGTGATTTTTCCTATTCGAGAACAGTTTTTTTGGCCGATTTCGCTCTCGCACTGACTATTTTCATGGCCTTTCATCTTGCCCTGCGTTACGCGCAAAAACTCGTTCGGAGGCGCGGCATCAATCTGATCCCGACACTTATCGTCGGGCAAAATGCGGAAGCCGAGCGGACGATCAATGAATTAAACGCCTCGCCTGATTTGGGTTATGAAGTAGTCGGAAAGGTTGAAGATCTGGACGATCTGCCTGATTTGATCCGCGAATTTGCGATTCAGGAAGTTATTATCACCGACGATAAGATTTCGAGCGAGAAACTTTTCGAATCAATGATGCGGATTGACCGCAAAAAGCGCGTCGAATTTCGCTTTGCGCCGAGTCTGTTCAATCTGATGCCGCAGAAAACCGAGGTTGAACAAATCGGCGTGTTGCCGGTTGTGACGCTTTTTCAAGAGCCTTTGACCGAGATCGAAAGATTTATTAAACGCACTTCTGACCTCGTAATTTCAGGAACAGCTTTGATAATTTTATCGCCGCTCTGGCTCCTGATTTCGCTGCTCATCAAGCTTGATTCACGCGGCGCGATACTTTTCAAACAAGAGCGTGTCGGGATGGACGGACGCATTTTCCTCTGCTACAAATTCCGCACGATGCAGGCGGACTCAGATGAATCAATTCACCGCGAAGCATATCTTAAAAATATCGAAGGCGACGCGGGCGCAAACGCCGGAAACGACGAAAAACCGGTGTTTGGGAAAGTAAAGGATGATCCGCGAATTACAAAAACTGGTAAGTTTTTGCGGCGTACGAGTCTTGACGAATTGCCGCAATTTTTGAATGTTCTGCGCGGTGAAATGAGCATTGTCGGCGTGCGTCCGCCGATTCTTTACGAGGTCGAAGAATATGATTTCAAAGATCGCCGGCGGCTCGATATGAAGCCCGGAATTACAGGACTTTGGCAGGTTTCGGGCAGAAACCGGCTGACCTTTGAAGAAATGGTGCGGATTGATATTTTTTATATCGAAAATTGGTCGGTGTGGCTCGATTTGAAAATAATACTGCTGACGCTTCCGGCAGTTTTGCGCGGCGATGGTGCACGTTAGAAAAGCAAAAAGTAAAAGGTAAAAGCAAAAGTAAAGAAATCTTTGTCTTTTGCGTCTTGGCGTTAAAAATCAAATGAATATTACCGAAACGCTCAGAAAGGCGACCGAAATCCTGCACTCACGCGGAATTGCCGAACCGCGCCGCGAGGCTAATTCTTTGCTCGCTTTTGCGCTCAGGAAAGATAAAACTTTTCTCATCGCACACAACGATTATGAACTTTCAGGAGAGGAAGAAAAAACATTTCAATCATTTTTAGAGCGTCGCGCCGGGCGCGAGCCGTTTCAATATATTACGGGCAATCAGGAATTTTACGGTTTGGATTTTTTTCTCACGCCGGACGTTTTGATCCCGCGCCTCGAAACCGAAATGATCGTCGAAAACGCGATCGAGATATTGAAACCGCGAAAAAATTCACGGTTTTGCGAAGTCGGTGTTGGTTCGGGGTGCATTTCGGTTTCAATTCTGCACGAAATTCGGACAGCTTCGGCAATTGGGCTGGATGTTTCGGAAAAGGCTCTTGTAATTGCCGGAAAAAATGCTCAAAGACATAAGGTTTCGGAAAGATTAGAGCTCAAACTTTCTGATGTTTTCGGCGTTTTGACTGATGAAATTTTCGATTTGATCGTTTCTAATCCGCCTTATATTCCGCGCCGGGATATTGAAGATCTGCAAGCGGAAGTGCGGAGGTTTGAGCCGCTAAATGCTTTGACGGACGGAGAAAACGGACTTTCGATCATTGAAAAAATTATTACAGACGCGCCGCGATTTTTAAAGCCGAACAGCTTTTTGCTGATAGAAATTGGTTTTGGTCAAGCAGCTGAGGTCAAAAGTATGTTTGATGTGAAATTTTGGCAAAACATCGAAATTTTACCCGATCTGCAAAATATTCCGCGAATGGTCAAAGCTCAAAAAGACTGCATTTAAATGGATTCTTCCAAACTTTTGCCTTTTTACTTTTGCCTTTTACTTTTTACTTCTCTTGTGGCGCGAATTTTGCTATATTTCAATGTATCAGATCAATTGATTTATTGTGATCCACTTTTAGAATTATTTATTGGAGGAACTTATGAGAAACGAATACGAAAAAGAAGAAACCAGCGCGACCACGAAATTAACATATTTGCTTATCGGCGGCGGAATCGGTGCGATTTTGGCATTACTTTTTGCTCCGAAATCGGGTGAAGAACTGCGCGGCGACATCGCTGACGTAACCCGCAAAGGAATTGAAAAGAGCAAGGAAACGGCGGCGCAATTACAGGAAAAAGCCGGCGAATATTACGAAGTAACCCGCGAAAAAGCTGCTGAATATTATCAAACGGCACAGGACAAAGCCGTTGAACTCAAGGAAAAGGCAGGCGAATTGACGCAAAAAGCGAAAGGCGCGGTGGCACAATCGGCAAATCCTTTTACCGCCGCGATCGAAGCCGGAAAGGAAGCCTATACGGAAGAAAAACGCAAAACCGAAGCAAAAGCGATTACCGAAGGTCGTCCGACCTATCCGGTTGAAAAAGAAGGTTAATAGTTTATGAATGTTAATGACCCGCAGTTTTGGATGATGATTGCGTCAATCGTCATCGCGATATGTTTTATCGTGATGGCGATCGCGATGATTGCGATTGCCATTATCATTAGAAAAGTTATCGGCACGGTTAATCGTGTCGAAGAAAAGGTCGAACCGATACTCGGCAAGATCGAACCTTTGATGATTCAGGTCAATGCAATCGGCGAACAAGGCAAGTTGATTTCGACACAGTTCAACGAAATTTCCGAAAATCTTTCGACGGCGACAAAGTATTTTGCCGAATCTGCCGGACTTATCCGCGAAGAAGTCGGCGAATTGAAACTGCTTGTCGGACAAACAGCTTTGGTCGCGAAAGATAAGGTCGAACTTGTCAGCAACACGATTGACCGGACGAATATGCAGGTCATGACGACAACGGAATTTATTCAAACAAAGGTCGTCGAACCGGCGCGTGAGATCGCGGCGGTGATGGCCGGTGTGCGAAAAGGTCTGGAAGTTCTGTTTGCGCCCACGCCAAAGCAAGTTGACCGCGCTTATGTTGATGACGAATTATTTATCGGCTAGATCTTTTGGCTGATTCTAAAAAATAAAAAAACGTGAAGAAATTCGCGTCTTTTTATTTTGCAACCGTTAACTTATTGGGAATCATTACTGAGCGGTCTAAAAATTGCAGGAGCTTTGAAAACTAAGAAAATCTGCCTACGCGCACACACGCGCACATTCGAAAAAAACGCTTTTACCAAATCTTCCTTGGAAGTTTGCTTTCGTGCGTGCTCGTGTGCGCGCGTAGGCAAAAATAAAGCATAATCGTCGCTTCGTTAGCACCGGAAGTGCGCGTGTGCGCGCGTAGGCAAAAATCTTAAAATATTTGATAATTTTCAAGTAGTCAAAAACTATGCCGTTCAGTACTGTATTTATTTCGTATCTTTCGTGTGTTTCGTGGGCAAAAAAATTATAAATTCAAAGATTTCAGATACTCACGAAAATCCGCACCCAAATCTGCACGTTTCAGCGCAAATTCGACCGTTGCGATCAGAAATCCGAGCTTGTCGCCCGCGTCGTGGCGGTTTCCTTCTAAGCGGACGGCGTAAAACGGCTTGCCTTCTTTGAGCATCAGGCGCATTGCGTCGGTGATTTGAATTTCGCCGCCCGCGCCTTTTTCCGTCCGTTCAATGGCATCGAAAACGTCGGGCGTTAAGATATATCTGCCGATAATTGCGAGATCCGAAGGCGCATCTTCAAATTTCGGTTTTTCGATCATATCCTTGACCTTAAAGACATTTGGCGCGACTTCTTCCGCGTCAATCACGCCGAAACGCGAGATCGCTTCGCCCGCAATCTGCATTGTCGCGATGACGGGCGCGTTGTATGTTTCAAAAACCTCGATCATCTGCTTGAGCGCGGGTTTTTCCGCGTCAACCACATCGTCGGCAAGCAAAACCGCGAAAGGCTCGTTTTCGGAAAAATCTTTCGCCTGATAAATCGCGTGCCCCAAACCCAACGCCTGTTTCTGCCGCGTGTATGAAATACGGCAAATTTCGGAAATAGCGCGCACCATTTCAAAAAACTCGGTTTTGCCTTTTTCCTGTAAAGTGTGTTCGAGTTCGTAGGAAATATCAAAATGATTTTCAATCGAACTTTTTTCGCGCCCCGTAACGATCAAAATTGATTCGATGCCCGACGCGACGGCTTCTTCGACCGAATATTGAATTAGCGGTTTATCAACGAGCGGCAGCATTTCTTTCGGCGAGGCTTTGGTCGCGGGTAAAAATCTCGTTCCGAGTCCGGCGGCGGGAAAAACGGCTTTGCGAATTTTGTGTGTCATAATAATTTTTGTTAAATTCGATTAGCTTTTAATCTTTTGTTTTTGGCTTATTGCAAAAAATAAAATGCAACAAACAAACTTAGAATTGTAAGGAAAAAATGGCTGAGAAACAAATCTTTGAAGTCGTCTTGGAAAAACACGAGAATATAGATGCAACCGGAATCACGATTCCGTTCGATGTCGAAAAAGTTTTTGGCGCAAAGCGTGTTCCTGTTAAAGTTTCGATCAACGGCGTAGATCATCGCTCAACAATTATGAGAATGGGCGGAAAATATATGATGGCTGTTCCAAAAATTTTCCGCGATGCGGCCGGCATCAAAGCGGGCGAATTGGTCAAGGTCACGATGGAAAAAGATACCGAAAAACGCATCGTCGAAGTCCCGAAAGATTTAGCCGAAGCCTTGAAAAAAGCCGATTTGACCGATGTTTTCGCAAAAATGAGCTTCACGCATCAAAAAGAATATGTCAATGCCATTAACGAAGCGAAAAAAGAAGAAACGCGAATCAGAAGAATCGAAAAAACGATTGAAATGTTAAGAAAAAAGTAATCAACGGGCAGTTGTCTGGAGAATGTTTTACTGACCACTGACCACTGACTACTGACCACTGAAATTATGTTAGACCTTAATTTTGTCAGAGAAAATTTAGAAACAGTTAAAAAAGCGTTAGTGAACCGCAATTTTCCGACCGATTTGTTGGAAACATTTGAACTTTTTGATATTGAACGTCGAAAAGTAATTAGCGAAGCCGATAAGATAAATCAACTTCGCAACTCCTCAAGCAAGGAAATCGGCGCGTTGATGCAATCAGGCAAACGCGACGAAGCCGAAGCGAAAAAACTGGAAGTCGCAGAATTAAAAAATAAGCAATCAGAACTCGAAAAACTGCGCGACGAAGCCGAAAGACAGATGAAAGACTTGCTGGCAAATCTGCCGAATATTCCGGCGGAAGGTGTTCCCGTCGGCGCAGACGAATCGGCAAACGTCGAGGTTCGCCGTTGGAGCGAGCCGAAAGAATTTGATTTTGAAGTGAAAGATCACGTAGATTTGGGTGAAGCGTTGGGCATTCTTGATTTGGAACGCGCGAGGAAAATTACGGGCGCAAGATTTGCGATTCTGAACGGCGCGGGCGCGAGATTAGAACGCGCTTTAGTCAATTTTATGCTCGATGTACACACGACCGAGCACGGCTACACCGAAACTTTGCCGCCATTTCTGGTCAATCGCAAATCGCTTTTCGGGACGAATCAATTGCCAAAATTTGAGAAAGATTTGTTTCATATAAAAAATTGGAAAGAAGACGAAGAGGATAAAGAAGAAAATAATTACAATTTGGCTTTAATTCCGACCGCCGAAGTTCCGGTCACGAATTATCATTCCGAAGAAATTCTCGAAGCCAAAGATCTGCCGAAATATTATACGGCTTACACGCCTTGTTTTCGCTCGGAAGCCGGAAGCTACGGGCGCGACACGCGCGGACTTATTCGCCAGCATCAATTTGAAAAGGTCGAACTCGTCAAACTCGCTTTGCCCGAAAATTCCGACGAAGAACACGAGAAACTAACGGCAAATGCCGAACGAATCTTGCAGCTTCTCGGTTTGCCGTATCGAACGGTCGTTCTTTCAACCGGCGATATGGGTTTTGGTGCCAAGAAAACCTACGACATCGAAGTTTGGCTGCCGAGTCAGAAAACTTACCGCGAGATTTCAAGCTGTTCAAACTGCGGAGATTTTCAGGCACGAAGAATGAATTTGAGATTCCGTCGCGCCGGCGGTGCAAAACCCGAATTTGTTCATACATTAAACGGTTCGGGATTAGCGGTCGGACGAACCTGGCTTGCTGTTCTGGAAAATTACCAGCAAGCCGACGGCTCAATTCTGATTCCCGAAATTCTTCAACCCTATATGAACGGATTGGAAAAGATCTCAAAATAATTTGATGTAATTAAGCAGGTGAGCAAATGTTCTCAGATATTTTGAATAGTTCAGAGTTACGGCTTTAGCCGTGAAACCGCCAGCGAAGCGCGGCGGTTTCTCACGCATAAATGCGTTACTCTAAACAACCATTATATCGCAAAACTTATTCCTGCCTGCTTACATCGTAATTTCGTAATTATGACAGCGAATATCGTGACGACCGGAAATTCGCAACGCATCAGAATCCCGAAAATTTTGCTTGACCAGATTCAGTAGAACAATTTTAAAATTATCTGGTATTTCTGTTTTCGTTCAGAGTCCAAACTTTAGTTTGATTAACCGCCGCGCTTCGCTAGCGGTTTAGCCACCTAAAGGCGGGACTCAGAACTTTTACCAAACCCTAGAAAACTTAAAAATCGCTGCATTCAGTAGAGCAATTTTTAAGTTTTCTAGGCTTTTGAGTTCACTCTAGCGGGTTTCTTTCTTCGTTCAGAGTCCGCACTTCAGCGTGCCACCGCCAGCGAAGCGCGGCGGTTTTTCAAACTAAAGTTTGGACTCTGAACGAAGATAAAATACCGGAAAATTTTAAAATTGGACTATTCAGACGATCGAAAAGGCGCGTCTGACCCAAAAAATCGGCGAGATCGAGCCGGAAATTCAAAAACAGATTTTAGACGTTTTGCAGGAAATGTTTGCCGAATGAAAAAGATTCACAAAATAATCTCTGGCGGACAGACCGGCGCCGACCGCGCCGCGTTTGATTTTGCTTTGGAAAACGGAATCGAAATCGGCGGTTTTGTGCCGAAGGGACGCCGCGCCGAAGACGGTAAGATCAGCGAAACTTATCCGAATCTGATCGAAACAGCGAAAAGAAATTACGCCGAAAGAACTGAATTAAACGTCCAAAATTCGGATGCGACATTGATAGTTTCAAACGGCAAGCTGACACGCGGGTCGCTCCTGACAAAAAAATTCGCCGAAAAGCATCAAAAGCCTTTTCTGCACATAGATTTTCTTGAGTCAAGCATCGAAGAATCCGCAAAAAAGGTGCAAAAATGGTTGGCTCCGATAAAATGCAAACGACTTAATATTGCAGGTTCACGCGCTTCGACCGATCCGAAAATTTATGAGAAAACCAAAGAATTTTTGGAAAAATTATTTTCGGCAAAGATGTCAAAAAGATAATAATAATGTCGTTTTAATCGGAGTTTGTAAGCGGTTTCTTTCTTTCAAAAAAAGCGGCTTCGGCGATGTTGGCAATCCACCAAAACGCGCCTTTTGCGCCGAGATGCGCAAACATTTTTTTGAAGACTTGCGGGTGAATTTTGGCGGTTTTGAGCAGAACTTTTTTGAATGAGGCAAACGAAATTCTGTCCTGAAACATTTCGCGGCTGATTTCTTTAGGTAAATGAGCCAGTGCCGACATCACGGCATTCATTGTTTCGTTGACTGCCGAAGATCTGTCTTTTGCGGTCGGGCGCATAAATTCGGCAAGGCTCGACATCTGCGCGACACGCGGTTCGTAAGCGTTGATCGGCGAAAGACTTTTTTCGTCAAACGAATTTTCAAGCAGAGATCTTTCGGTCAGATCGGTTAATTTTCGCAAGTTTCGAACGTGCGAACCAAAGCCGCAAAAGGTCAACGGGGACGATAAACCGGCCGCGTCGCCAACCAGCAAAACACGGTCGGTCGCCGTTTTTTTGACGTTGTTCCAACCTTGATGATGAATGCTCGGAATATAGCCATAGACAGGTTTGAGAACTTGCCACGCTCCGTTTTTGGTTTTGTAATCGGGAAGTTTTTCAAAATAATCTTCAAAAAGACGAAACAGAGATTTATCAGCAACGGACGCGACCGAATCATAGAAAAAAAGATACGTCGTGTATTCGTCTTTTCGTGAGTTTCCGGCAAACCCTTCCCAGATAAGTTGGCGATTATCAGAAGCATCTTCGGTCGAAACCAGAATTTCACCAACCGAAAAATCAACTTCCTTTTCTTCGCTGCCGCGTTTGAAACCTTTGGCGACTGTGCCGACGGTCGGGCAAACGTGCGTGATGGATTTTCCCGCATTTAACTGGCGCGAAACAGGCGAATTTGTTCCCGTCGCATCAACAAAAAGTTTTGAAGCGTAAAGTTTTCGTCGTCCTGTTTTGGCGTTTTCACATTCGACCAAAACTTTGTCTTTCTGCACAAAAGCGCGCACGAAACGCAGATTATTGACGATTTTTGACTCGGTCTTTTTGAGTTTTTTGAGCGCAATTTCGAGAAGTTTATCAGCTTCGACGGCAACGTCCAAGACATTGTCCATAAAAAGCGGCGGCGTTTTTATTTTGGAATTGGCGTCGTAAAATTTGACAAAACCCGTTTTATAACGATTAGCAACCGCCATTTCGATTTCGTCTTTTGTAAAAAGTCCGGCGCGAACAAATTCTTGCAATTCCGCGTCGGAAATATTCCAATCGCGGTGCGTTTTACCTGCTGTGTGAGCATCGAAAACCAAAACTTTGCGATTAAATTTTGTCGCCATCACCGCCGCGTGAAGCAAACCAAGAGTTCCGCCCGCGTAAATGATTTCAAATTCGCCTTCGATTTTCAGATCGTTCGGCGCAGTATTAAAAAATACGACTTCCTCGCTCTTTTCAGGATTTTCGCAGGCCGAGTTCCAACGCTGTTCGATTTCCCAGATGCGTTTGAGATGCGTTTCGCGGTCAGGCAATTTGGCGAGATTTTCGACCAGCAGCGGAAACCGGCGGCGAACTTCAGCAAGGTCAAATTGTTTTTCCCGGGTTCTCATTATTTTGTAACAAGCAGAAAGCAAGAATGTGAAATCTCAAAATCCGACTGCCAATTTCCGACTGTTTTTACTTTTTCACTTTCTTGGCTTTGTTCCAAAGCGCGTCCATTTCCTGCAAATCTGAATCTTCCGGAGTTTTACCGTTTTTCTTCAGGGCTTGCTCGATAAATTTGAATCTTTGACGAAACTTGCGGTTTGTTTTTTTCAAAGCGGTTTCGGCATCAACGTCCAATTTTCGCGCCAGATTGACGACGACAAAAAGCAAATCGCCGATTTCTTCTTCGATATTATCGTTAGATTCATTTTTTTCGATCGCTTCCTTTAATTCGTTGGTTTCTTCCGTGAGTTTGTCGAAGATCTGCCCGATGTTTTCCCAATCGAATTTAACTTTTGCGGCTTTTTTTGTCAATTTTTGACCTTCAAGAAGAGCGGGAAAACGAAAGGAAACATCATCTAAAATAGATTCTTTCGGCTTTTCGATTTTGCCCGAAGCGGCGCGTTGATCTTTTTTCAGTTCGTCCCAATTGTTCAAAACGTCTTGCGCAGTTGTTAATTCTTTTTCGCCAAAAACGTGCGGATGGCGAAGAATTAACTTTTCCGTCACGCCGGCGACGACTTCATCAATCGTAAAATCGCCTTTTTCTTTGGCAATCGTCGAATGAAAAACGACTTGCAGAAGTACATCGCCGAGTTCTTCCTGTAAATTATGGGTTTCGCCCGACGCCTCGGCTTCCTGAATCGCGTCAAATGTTTCGTAACATTCCTCCAAAAGATATTGCGCCAGAGATGCGTAAGTTTGTTCGGCATCCCACGGGCAACCGCCCGGCGCGCGAAGCCGTGTCATTACCGAGGTTAATTCATCAAAAATTTGTGACATAATATTTTAGTTTTTGGTTTTTGGTCTTTTGCAATTGTTTGTGAATAGTTTTGGTTCTACTTGAAACAAATAAACAAACGTCAAAGACCGTTTCATCAATTTTGAATTCTTTTTCGCCAAAATGCTACTATCGAAATATCATATTTTATAAACTTATTGGAAAAAACAATGACAGAAAGAGAAGAAGAACAACCAGAGATCAAAGTTACCGACCGACGAAAATTTAATTTGGACGGAAGTTTGCGCGAAGGCGTGGAAATCGAACCCGTCAAACCGAAAATCGAAATGCCTGTTTCAGCACCGACCGTACAGACGGCTGAAACCTTTGAAGCCGCGCCCGAAACGGAAAGTATTCAAACAACGCCAACCGACGAAGAAATCGCCGACGATGAAGAATTTCCCGGCGCGGATGATCCGGCGAGCTTTGTCAATTTTCTTTCGACATTGGCAACCAACGCCGCCGCCAGTCTCGGCGCGATGCCGCATCCCGTCACCGGTCAGCGAAGTTTGGACCTTGACACGGGCAAATACTGGCTCGACGTTCTCGGAATGCTTTCGGAAAAGACAAAAGGCAATCTTCACCCGCAGGAAGCGCGTCTGCTCGAAAGTCTGTTGGGCGATTTGCGGATGCAATACGTCCAACTCGTCCGCGCGACTGAAGAACGTTTGAAAGCGCAAGCCGCGCAGAAATTTTCGGCGAGCGACATTCTTGGTAAAAAATAGTCGAGAGTCGAGAGTCAAGAGTCGAGAGTGAAAACTGACTCTTGACTCTCGACTCTCGACTCTCGACTTATGAAATTAACATTCCTCGGCACAGGCACTTCGACCGGCGTTCCGTCAATCGGGTGCGAATGCGAAACTTGTCTTTCGACCGATTCGCGGGATAAACGTCTGCGCGTTTCGATCCTCATTGAACACGCCGGAATAAAAATTCTCGTTGATACTTCGATAGATTTTCGCCAGCAAGCGCTTCGCGCAAATATCAAATATCTCGACGCGGTTTTTATCACACACTGCCACGTTGACCACGTTTTCGGGCTTGACGACATTCGACCGCTTAATTTTCGCCACGGCGCGATGGGCGTTTATGCCAACGAGATCGCGTGGAAAGACCTCAAACGCATTTTTCAATATATCTTTCAGCCGACGCATTTCGGCGGCGGATTGCCCCAACTGATTCCGCACACGGTCGAGCATAATTCGCCGTTCTGCCTCGGCAAAGATCTGCTCGTGACGCCGCTCGAAGTCATTCACGGACGACTTCCCGTGATCGCTTACCGCTTTAACGATTTCGCCTACGCGACCGATCTGAAAACAATTCCGTCGGATTCGATGGACGGTTTGCGCGACCTCGACGTTTTGGTTTTAGATTGCGTTCGTCTTAAACCGCATTCGACGCATCTTTGTCTTGAAGAAGCGCTTGCCTACATCGAAGACTTAAAGCCGAAACGCGCATTTCTGACTCACTTAAATCACGACATTATGCACGAACGAGATTCGCGCCTGCTGCCCGATAATGTACGGTTTGGATATGATGAGTTGGTTGTTGAGGATTGAAAAGATGAAAGATATTATTTTTCTGATGGCGATTGTTTTTGCGGGTTGTGCGGTCAATCAAAAGAATCTGATGTCGGAAAATTCCGCTCAGCCAATACCGACGCAAAAAGCAACAGTCGCAAGTTCCTCGAACAGTTTGCGCAATGATTTTGATAAATCATTGCCATTGAGAGTCAGAGAAGCCTTGGAAAATGCCGAAGAAATTGAAATTTTGTCGTTGGATGAAAATTTCAAAGGAAACTCTGAAAATTATGAAAAGTTTTACATCAATCAATTTGTCATATTCGGCGACAAGTCAACTAAAGTTGCCAAAGACGAGACCAGAACACAATTGCTCGATACATTCTACGAAGATGTCAAAACAGGGGGCGATAAAGCGGCTTGTTTCACACCGCATCACACGATAAAAATAGATTATAAAAGCGAAAAAATCGCGATGGCGATTTGTTTTCACTGCGGACAGTTTGTCGGCGTAATTTCAAATCGGCAATTTGGACAAATGCTCGGTGAAGAAAAAGAGAAAAAAGGATTGAAAGAAGAAAAATTCAGCGGTTCGATTCCAAATATTGACACAAGTAAATCTTTGCCTGTTTTTAATAAAATCACAGGAGCCAAATAGTTATGAATCTTAAATTCCGCCAGGCAACGCGTGAAGATTTGCCCGAAATTGTCCGAATGCTCGCGGATGATTTTCTCGGCACGACCCGCGAAAGATATGAAGATCCGTTGCCCGAAAGTTATCTGAAGGCATTTGAGGAAATCGAAGCCGATAAAAATAATGAGTTAATTGTCGCCGAACTTGATGGCGCAGTCGTCGGCACATTGCAAATCACGTTTACGCCGTCAATCAGTTTTCAGGGCGGAAAGCGGGCTGGCGTCGAATCGGTCAGAGTTGACGCGAAATATCGCGGTCAAGGCATCGGCAAAGAATTGATGCTTTTTGCAATCGAACGGGCGCGGGAAGAAAATTGCATCGCAATGCAATTAACAACTAACACCGACCGCCGCGAAGCGCATCGTTTTTACGAGAATTTGGGTTTTAAGGGAACGCATCTTGGAATGAAACTTTATCTGAAATGAATCTGCAAACGAATCGTTTAATTATCAGAAATTTGCGCGAAAGCGATTTGACGGATTTTGTCGAATATCGCTCAGACCCGGAGGTTTGCCGGTTTCAGGGTTATGAACCTTTTACCGAAGAACAAGCCCGAAAATATCTCGAAAGTCTGAAAGACGGAACATTCGGCAACTCGGGAAAATGGAATCAACTCGGCATCGAGCTTAAAAGCGAAAATAAATTAATTGGCGACATCGGCTTAAAACCAGAAACGGGCGATTCGAGAATTGTCGAATGCGGCGTTTCGTTTTCGACCAGATATCAGGGAAAAGGTTACGCCAAAGAAGCGTTTGAGAGCATTTTTGATCATTTGTTTAGTGAGAAAAATATTCATCGCATCGTCGGCATTGTTGATGTTGAAAACTCTGGTGCCATTCGGCTTTTGGAAAGTTTGCGATTCAGACGCGAAGCACATTTTTTGCAGAGTTTTTGCGCGGGCGGAGTTTGGCGCGACGAATATCTTTATGCGATGCTCAAAAATGATTGGATAAAAATTTAAAGATGAAAATTTTTCACGGAACGGACAATGCCAATATTTTACGCGGAACGGTTCTCACGCTCGGCGTTTTTGACGGTTTGCATCTCGGGCATCAGCGGATTATGCAAACGGTCGTCGAAAGTGCCAAAGCCAATAAATTAGTGCCGACGGTGATCACGTTCGACCCGCACCCGCGCGCCGTTCTGCATCCCGAAAATTCGCCGCCGCTGTTGCAAACTTTGGATCAACGGCTGGCAAATTTTGAAGTTCTTGGAATCAAACAGGCAATTGTTGTCCGTTTTGACAAAGATTTTGCCGCGCAGGACGCGGAAACTTTTCTGCACGACATCGTTCACGAACGGCTTCAGGCGCGCGAAGTCATTTTGGGCAAAGGTTTCGCATTCGGCAAAAATCGCAGCGGCAACATCGCATTGTTGCGCGAAATGAGCCGCAAACTCGGATTTTTTGCCGACGAAGTGGCGGAAGTCCGTCTGCGCGGACAGCGAATTTCATCATCGAAGATCCGCCAGCTTCTTGCCGAAGGCCGCGTCAATCTGGCGCGCCGAATGCTCGGACGACCTTACGGCGTTGAAGGACAGATCATTCACGGCTTCGAACGCGGACGCACGATCGGTTTTCCGACCGCCAATCTGCATCCTCGCAACCGTGTCATCCCGAAATACGGAGTTTATGCGACAGCAAATCTGATTGACGGCGTTTGGCGCAGAAGTATTACCAATGTTGGTGTCCGCCCGACCTTTGAAGACGAGAAAAATCCTTCGATCGAATCATACATTTTTGATTTTGACGGCGACCTCTACGGCGACGTTCTGCGCGTTCGTTTTCTGCACCGCATCCGCGACGAACACAAATTCAGCGGCATTGACGAACTCAAGGCGCAAATCCAGCGCGACACGCGTCGTGCGCTGGATTATTTCTCGCAGAGCGGCGTTAAGAGTATGCTAGATTTAACGTGAGGTGATTTTTATGGAAATTACGATTACAGTTTCAGAGAAAACAGCCGAATTAATTCAGCATAAAGCCGAAGAAAACGGTAAAAATGTCAGTGAATTTGCGGCGAATTTACTTGAGGAAAAAGTTAAAGAAGATTTTCCCGATTCCATTGATGAAGAAAACTACGAAAATCCGTTCGCACCGTTTATCGGAATGTTTTCAAGTGGTAAAACTGATACATCGGAACGAATGCACGAGATTTTATATTCCGAAAATTTCAATCCGGCAGAAGAATTTAGCGTTAAAAAATGATTGATTATTTGCTTAATTCAGGCTTTCTTTACGCTTCGATTGATGAATCGGATAATTATCACGAATCAGTCAAAAATGTCGCACAAACGATTCGCGGAAATATAATTTTGCCTGTTCCTGCCGTTACCGAAACAGCCTACTTTTTAGCGAAAAACAAAGGTGTCGAAGACATCGCGAAGTTTTTAGACAGTTTGAGTGTGACAAAGTTTCAACTCGAAACGCCAACCTCCGAAGATTATCAACGCGCCGCCGAAATTCTCCGCAAATACAACGACGCGAATATTGATTTTGTTGACGCTTGCATCGTTGCGATTGCAGAAAGATTAAACGTCACAAAGATTTTAACGGTTGACCGTCGGCATTTCGGAATTTTCAAGCCGTTGCATTGCAAAGCGTTTGAGATTCTGCCGTAAACTCCTTGTGAACTTTTTTGCAAACCGATTCGTTTTTTGTGATTCTAAGAGTGGTTATGCAAAAGGATTTGTTGATGGAAGAAAATAAAGGTTTGGCATTACAAGAAAAAGCGATTACGCCTTTGCCCGAAAACGGCAACGCTTCACACGCATTGCTGCCGACGAAGAATCTGCCGATCTCAAAGCAGGTTTCTAATGAACAATTGATTGCCGAAGAAAAATTTCTGATCGAAAAAGAAACCGAGGTC
>JANPDZ010000084.1:0-8322 GCA_031431735.1 Acidobacteriota bacterium
ATGTTCCGCCTTCAAAAAAGCCGTGCTGCGTTCGAGCCTGATTTCGTCTTTGGCATCAATAAAGATGATTTTACCTTTGCGCGTCGCGGGCTTTTTCTTGCGGCAAACGAGCAGACAGCTTTCCATACTGCTGTTGTAAAAAAGATTTTTGCCTAAACCGATTACCGCATCAACAACATCTTCGGCAATCATCTTTTTTCGCATCTCGCTTTCGGCATCGCGGAATAAAACACCGTGCGGATAAAGCACAACACAACGCCTGGATTCGGGCTTTAACGATTTGATAATATGTTGCTGAAAAGCATAATCGGCATTGCCTTGCGGCGGCGTTCCGTAAATGTTGCGTCCGAACGGATCGTTGGAAAATTTCGCTTGATTCCAACGCTTCACGCTGTCAGGCGGATTTGCCATTACCACATCAAACTTTTTCAATTCGTCATCTTCCAAAATCTGCGGACTGTCGAGCGTATCGCCTTGCACAATCAAAAATTCGTCAACATTGTGCATAAACATATTGATTCGGGCGATTGCCGAAGTAATCAGGTTTAATTCCTGTCCGTAAAGTTTGACGTTTCGATATTCTTTGCCTTGTTCTTTGAGATAAAGAACGCTGTTGAGAAGAATGCCGCCCGAACCGCACGTTGGATCATAAACGCTTTCCTGCGGTTGCGGATCGGTGATAAGTGTCATTAATTTAACAACCGTCCGATTTGTATAAAATTCGGCGGCGGTGTGTCCGCTGTCATCGGCAAATTTCTTAATCAGATATTCGTAACCTTCGCCCATCAAATCGTGCGGAACATTGGTGATGTTCAGATTTACCTTTGAAAAATGCTCAATCAAATCAAGCATCTTTTCGTCTGACATTCGCCGTTTATTCGTCCATTGAGCATCGCCGAAAACATCGTGCAAAAGCTCAAAATTAGCATTCTCAATCGAGCGCAAAGCATCGTGAAGATATTGCCCGACATCAACCGTAACTTTCCGCACATCTTCCCAATGGCAACCATCCGGAATTTGAAAACGATGATTTTCACGGAAATTTGCAAAATCCAAATCGCCGCCGCCTTCGTCAAGAGCCTGTTGATATTCTTCGCTCCAAACGTCCGAAATACGTTTGAAGAAAAGCAAAGGGAAAATATATTGCTTAAAATCAGCGGCATCAATCATTCCGCGAAGAATATTAGCCGCATCCATTAGATATTTTTCAAGTTCTTTCTGAGTCATAGAAAATGCGAAGTAAAGAAATGTAGAGAAATTTTATGTGATTTTGTAGCAACAAACAAGCTGAAAGTGTTTAGACAAGTTCGTTTTATTTATGACAATATGTTTCGTATTTGGAAAAAGAGTTAAAATAGATAAAAAAAGTAAAAATGATGCACCAATGTTGCACTAAACGAGAAAAGGGCTACCGATTGGTAGCCCTAACTTGTTGATTCTAATGGTGGCTTGGGACAGAATCGAACTGCCGACACGCGGATTTTCAGTCCGCTGCTCTACCAACTGAGCTACCAAGCCGTAGTTTCGCGTCCGTTTTTTTAAGAGCGCGAATTTGTTAGTGTAAATAAACCTAATTTTGATGTCAAACCGGCAGATAAAAAAGCATGAAATATTAGCAAATATCGGCGTAATTTAAAAGCGGTGTTGACATCACTTTTTATCGGTCTATAATCACTTCTTAACAGCTTGCGTTGCCCATGTGGGTTGCTAAAATCTTCCGAATTCCGTTTGATACCTGCCCGTGCCGGTTTGAACGCCGCCGCCGCCCTCCGGAGTCGCAACCTTCAAATCGGCGCAGCAATTTTAAAGGAGAGGTTATATATTTTATGAAAAAAATTCTGTTTACTACATTTATCTTTCTTGTCGCTTTGAACACGGCCTGCCCGACATCAACCGAACCGAGCGGCAATTCAAACACGGCAAGCAATGTATCCACAACTTCGCCGGCAAATATTCCGGAGGAATTTTCGAATAAGCCGATTACGCCAAGCGTAAATCCAACGCCCGGCATTCCCGACGCAAAGACAGCTAATTTGAGTAATATGCCGAAGGGCGCGACACCGACTCCGGGCATTCCCGACCCGAAAAATATCGGTAAAACACCGGTGCCGAAAGGTGCCACGCCAACGCCCGGCATCCCCGATGAAAAAATTCTGAAAGAACAAAGAGATAAACCTGTCAGTAATAAAAATGTCGAATTGCCGAAAACCAAAAAAGATCTGGAAAAGAAGGTTAACGACGCTTTGAAAAATATTCCCAAACCGAATTAGTGAAAGGCAGAGAGAGTTGGTAACAAATTTGCCAACTCTCTCTCTTCTTTTTTAATCAAACATTAATCTGTTTCTTCAGTGATCAAACCGAGTTTGAGTTTGACATCGCGCTCGATGCGGCTGAACATTTCCTTATTTTCCCTGAGCAAATTTTTGACGTTTTCGCGCCCTTGTCCGAGTCGTTCGGTTGAATACGAAAACCACGCGCCGCTCTTTTCGACGATGTTGTGGACAACCGCCAAATCGAGAAGGTCGCCCTCGCGCGAAATTCCCTCGCCATACATAATGTCGAATTCGCATTCGCGGAACGGCGGCGCGACTTTATTTTTGACGACCTTGACGCGCGTGCGGTTTCCGACCATTTTATCGCCTTCCTTGATCGCGCCGATGCGTCGAATATCAATTCTGACCGAAGCGTAAAACTTCAGAGCCTTGCCGCCCGTCGTTGTTTCTGGCGAGCCGAACATTACGCCTATCTTATCGCGTAGTTGATTGATGAAGATAAAACAAGTGTTGGTCGAGGAAATTGCGCTCGTCAATTTTCGTAAGGCTTGCGACATCAGACGCGCCTGCAAACCCATATGTGAATCGCCCATTTCGCCGTCAATTTCCGCCCGCGGAACGAGCGCGGCGACCGAATCAATAACGATTACATCAATGCTTGCCGATCTCACGAGAGTTTCGGCGATGTCAAGAGCCTGTTCGCCCGAATCCGGTTGCGAGATCAATAAATCATCAATGTTTACGCCGAGTTTTTCGGCATATTCCGGGTCAAGTGCGTGTTCAGCATCAATATAAGCCGCGACGCCTCCAAGTTTTTGCGCCGATGCGACGACCTGTAGTGCAAGCGTCGTTTTACCCGAACTTTCAGGTCCATAGACTTCGATAACTCTGCCGCGCGGAAAACCGCCGACACCGATTGCCGCGTCTAAACTTAAACAATTTGTCGAGATTGCGCCGATTTCTTCGTGCGGACGTTCGCCCAAACGCATGATCGAGCCTTTACCGAATTTTTTTTCAATTTGTGACAAAGCCGACTCAATCGCTTTGCCTTTTGAATCTGTACTCATTGCTACCGCCTCTTTTGCCATATAAGTTTCTCCTATTTTTTGTGTTTATTCACAACTCGAAAAAGAGAGTAACACAAAAAGGATTGTTTGTGAAATAGTGTTTCACGAATGAAACAAGTGATTTTCCTGTGAATCGGGAAAATGAATTTTAAGTTGCTGGAAAAATAATAGTTTGTCTGAATAAAAAAAGCAATAATTAATTGAAGCCTGTGCATAAATATTTTCTGGCAGAAACCTTTCTCAATACGCGACGAACTGATAACGAATACGCGAAGAATTTGTTTCTCGTGCTTTCAGCCAGTTTTTTCTATCAGTTATTCCAAAGAGTTAAATGCAACATTTCAATATGTTTACTTATGCACACTCCGCAGTTAGTTTAAGTAATCGGCCTGAATTATTTTGTAAATGTTCGCTTTTGAATCTGTTTTGTCCTCTGACAATTCTTAACTGATGTTACGCAAAAGATTTGAATTTGCGGCTGTGCCGCCCGATGTGCGGAAAGGCTGTGCCTTTCCGGGCAAATTTCTCAATTTTCTTTGCGGCTCTGCCGCCAATCGAGGCGGAGCCTCGGAGAATTGGGATAAGCTTTTCGGAAAGGCACAGCCTTTCCGCACATCTGTGGGCGAAGCCCTTGACAACAAATTTGCGTAACATCAGTTCTTAAGTTGATTTGAAAATCATTTACAAAATAATCAGGTTTTCATACTTAATTTACCTGGATATAAGAAAATCACGCTCGACTAATTGCATTCCGGCATTCGATAACAAATCAAGACTTTTTGGTAACACCGGCAACAAAAGCTTTTATATTTACGATAAAAAACAATGAAAAAAGGGTTATAAATCTCAATAAACCATTGATTAATATACAGATAAAGATTATTTCCACCGGAAAGTCAGTTAAAAACCAACAGATCTTTTCTACTAAAGAAATGAAATATGTCTTGCGAAATCAATAATTTATAGCGCATCATCGAAATTATTTATTTTCTCTATTTTAGAAATTAGCAAAATAGAATTATTCTGTTGACATACTTGAAATATTTTTTGGAGGCTAAAATGAATAAGATCGGAACAACTAAAACTGTTGAAAGCGGCGAAAATCCAGTTTATAAATTTGACCGGCTTCGTGAAGCGACACCCGATAAAATACCAAATGCGGTTTTATTGAGATTAATTGAAGAGGTGCGAAACGATGAAAAAGTTTTAACAAATCACGACTACAATCGTTTCCACAATCGCCACAATCGGTAGTTAGCTTCATGAAAATAGACACCGTGCTAATCAAGGTTGCGAGTCGCTGTAATATTAATTGCAGTTATTGTTACGTCTATAATATGGGAGATACCGGTTGGTCTCGGATGCCAACCCAGATTTCTTCCGAAACTGTCGCAACTATCGCACAGACTCTCAGTGATTTTTCTGTTACAGAAAAACACCTTTTTGCCGTTGTTCTTCACGGCGGCGAACCTTTATTGCTTGGTGCAGTAAAACTGGGCGAGGTGCTTGAAACTTTACGGGCAAAACTGCCTGAAAACTGTCCGATTGCCCTGCAAACCAATGGAATTTTAATTACCGAAGAAATATTGGATATATGTTCTGAAACGCGAACTACGGTTTCAGTCAGCATTGATGGACCGCGCCGAATTCACGATAAAGACCGCGTCGGGCATAACGGACAGGGAACATACAACAAAGTTATCAAAGGCATTGAAATTTTACGCAATCATAAAGACGCGGAATTTCTTTATTCGGGGCTTTTGACAGTCGTTAATCCTGAGACAAACCCGTTAGAGATTTATAAATTTCTAAAGCAGTTATCGCCGCCTTCGGTGGATTTTCTGTATCGTGACGGGAATCATTCAAAATTGCCTGCCGGAAAAGCGAGTTTTTCTTCGACCGAATACGGCAAATGGCTTGTCAGACTTTTGGAGATTTATCTGTCTGATTCAAAGCCGCTTCCCATTCGGTTTCTTGATGACATTATAAAATTGGTGTTGGGCGGATTTGGCACAAAGGATGGAGTCGGTCTAACTGATTACGGCGTTTTGGTGATTGATACCGACGGTTCAATCGCTAAAAACGACACCTTAAAAAGTGCTTTTAACGGAGCAGACCGGTTCACGCAAAATTGGTCGGTTTTTACTCACAGCTTATCGGAAGTTTTTAATTCTGATGAATATGCACGCTATCACGCAACCCAACAGCCGGGCTCGCCAATTTGCCGGTCTTGTCCCGAATTACAAGTTTGCGGCGGCGGAATGACACTTCACCGTTGGCGCGATGATAATGGTTATAACAATCCTTCAATTTATTGCGCTGACCAAAAATTATTAATCGGACAAGTTCGTAAAGAATTAGCGGAGGCGCAAGCCGCCTTATGAAGATTGAGGAAGTGTTGAGCTTTTCCGACATTAATTATTATTCCAAGCCGTTTGATTATTTCACCGCGCCCGAAATTTTTTCTAACGGCTTGGATTTGGAGTTGTTAGATTGGCTTGAAAAATATGATTCGTGGAAATTAGTCGAAAAAGATTTTTACGAACAATATGAGTTTAGTTTTTTAGAGATTAAGCTACCGGCGCATTTGTCATTTTTTCAAAAGTCGTCTTCGCTTCAAATCGTCAAAGCTAAACTTGAAGAAATATTTCAAACGCGCTTGAGTGATAAAATTGATTTTAACGCGCATAAATTGATTGCCGGACAACGGATTAGAATTCACAATGATTTTATTCCCGGACAAGAATCTCACCGATTGATTATTCAGCTTAATCGCGGCTGGAATGATGAAAACGGCGGACTGCTTTTGCTTTTTAATAGTGATAATCCGTCTGATATTCATAAGCTAATCACGCCGGTTCACAACAGCGCGGCAGCATTTAAGATTTCTCCGAACTCCAATCACGCCGTTTCGACGGTTTATCAAGGCGGACGGTTCACGCTGGTTTTCTCGTTTTACGATGCGGAAAAATGAATTAGGTAACACAAGTCAAATAAGATGCGCCATTGACCATCGCAGAGTTAAACGAGTCAGAAGAAGGTTTGGCGGTAGCCAATGGTTGAACGCCGGCTCATTAAAATGTCGAGTTAAACCATCTCCTACCGGAGACGGTTCTGACTCAGCGAACAAAATCCAACTGGAGCAGCTTATTTTTCATTTATTACTAGCCGAAAAAATAAAATTATCCATTGAAGATTCGAGTCTTCCTCTGTGGTTTCCGAATCTCACGCCACATCTTGCAGAAACAGGCCGGCAAGTAACGAAAAATGAATTTGGCTTGACTTCATCAAACTACGGCACAGCGAGAATACTATCAGGCGATATAAACGCTCCGCGTTCCGTCTTTCCCTTCAAAGACAAATCGGGCGATACGCCTTTTTCGATTGAATTATTGCCAAAAGAGCTGACAGATAATTATTCAGACACACAAATTGACTTTTATAACGCCGCCGAATTAACCGAACAACCTATTTTGGAGTGTCTTACAGATGCGATTGAATTGATAAAAGCCGTCCCAAGTCTTAGTGAAAGCGTTTTTACATTAGCTAAGTCATTACATTTGATAAAACTCGATGACGATGCTTTTGATGTTAGTTTTAGCGAGCCGCAACTTCCGTTTTCAATATTTATTTCCATCCCTAAAAACAGAATAAAAGCAGATTCTCTGAGAGTTGCCGAAGCCATCGTGCATGAAGCGATGCACCTGCAATTATCTCTGATAGAAAGGATTGTGCCTTTAATTAACTCAAATGAGCAAGAATTTTATTCACCTTGGAAAGATGAATATCGAAACTCTACCGGTATTCTTCACGCTTTATATGTTTTTAGAGTGATTGATTGTTTTTTGGAAAAATTTTTATCTGATTTTGTTTCTGACGATAATAGCCATCACATTCAAAACCGACGAACTCAAATCCGCAAACAAATAAAAGAAATGAAATCTTTTCAAAATTCCTCAGACCTTACAAAAATAGGTAGATTATTTGTTTTTAGGAGATTAACTTAATAACTCGCCTTACGCGATTTTGATTTTAGCCGCGTTCACGCGGCTTTCCGCGTTTCGCGGCACTTAGCCACGCGACTTTAGCGCGTGGAACGGACGATAATCCAATGAGAAGGGCGTTTTAACGTCCTTCAAAAAGGCTTTAGCCATAAAATCTATGCTCAAGCAGAAGAAAAAGGACGTTCAAACGCCCTGAAGATTTTTCTCGAATCGGCAACTTTATATGTTTTTAGAGGGATTGAATCTTTTTATAGACAATTAGAAATAAAACAATACCTTTCGCCGATTGACTTGGATTTTATAAAAAACCGATAAAGTGAAATTTTACAGCAAATAAATGAGATAAAGGAGTTTACGAAAAGTCATGATTTAACTGATGTGGGATTATGTTTAACTAAGCGACTGTTGAGCTAGAAAGTCCTGAGCCATTGAACTGAATTCTGACGTTGGGAGTTTAGCTTCTTCAATCCGTTGCTTAATCTCATCTACTTTGAACTTTTGACGCATGAGTGCTGATACATCAGGGTTTTCGGTTTGTTCGGCGAGGTTTACAATGGTGTAATCACGCTCTAAATGTCTGAATGCCGTCAATCTATCGTCTCTCAATTTTGTTCGTGATAACAATCCAAGTACCTCAATGGTAATTCGACCTTTTTCAGATTTATTGTAAGGTTCAGGCGCATCATTATTAAAACGAATATGTTCTCTTGCATCTTCGCTAGGTTTCACAATAAGAGGTTGTTCATCAGTTACTTTGTTTTCGTCATTGTGCCAATAACTGCGTTTATCTGAATTTACGAGCGGAAATAAAACCTTCTTATAGCTTCTATTACATCCAATCTCGACTTTAGATAAAGTAGCGGACTTTTACAAAAAGATAAAGTAGCTGACTTTTACAAATCAGCTACTACTAAGGCATTCTTGAATGTATGCCAAAAAAAGCCTTAGTGAGGCACATTTTACACCAATCAGAGATTT
>JANPDZ010000085.1:0-5098 GCA_031431735.1 Acidobacteriota bacterium
TAAATGCAGGTAGTTGGGGTGGTAAATTTGACCACTACCCTCATTTATTTCCCAGTTTTTTCTCTTGATTGTCATAAATTCAATGTTTAGGACACTTACAGTTTTGCCTGAAACCGAAAATTTATCTAAAGTCGAGTTAAAAACGAATCTTAAATAAAGAAAGCGCGGGAACTGATTTTACATCATCGTTTCAAATTCATCAAAACCCGGACGGATAAACTCGCGGGCGTACGGAAATGTTTCTTCGGCTTTTTGACGGATTGTTTCAAGCAAGATCAAAAGCGGTTTGATGGCTACGGAATTTTCTTGCGCCAACAGATTTGTCCGGACCAAAACAGAGCGGTCAACGGCAATCAGCGCGTCCATTGAAACATCTTCTGATTCGGCGCGGGTTAAAACACCTCAACCGGATTTTATTTAGCCTTCCTTTTGGATTTTTTATTAACAGCGGATTTCTTTTTGGGAAGATGTGAAAACCAGGCATCTTCTGCATAATTGCTTTTGGCTTTTTCCCAACTTTCGTCGGAAATAACCGGCGATTGCAATTGTTCGAGCCGTTTATCGGGCGCAATGTTTTCATCATCCAAAACAGCTTTGATTTCGGCTTGTTCGTCAAAATTCGGGGCGATTTCAAACATTTTCGCAATAAAATTCTGCGTATCTTCGACTTTTGTGATTTGATGGCTCTCGGCTCTTTTGATGCCGCCGCGAATCATTTCCCGCAATATTTCGTCATCGCGTCCGGCAACGGCTTCGGAATGATTGCTTTGCACATAACCGAAAAGATAATTGACGAAATCTTCTCCGTTCCCTTTAATGATCGTTTCGATTTGTTCTTGTCTGACAACCAGCACTTTGACACTTCTCCTGTTTTTATCGAACAAACTAAAATATTATGGGCCAATAATGACAGTCATTTCACCTTTGGCAATTTTGTTCGGCGGGCCGATGGCTTCGAGAATCGTGTCGCCGATGCGACACGCCGGCAGATTATTTATCATCACCGTTGCCGAACCGTCAATCACGACACCCGGACCGTGCGGCGGGACGGGCGAAGGCGTTACGCACATGTGAATATCAGCACCGGATGCCGCCGCGCCTGTAATCGCGCTCGACATCGAAGCCAACGCCGCCGCTTTGGTTGCTTGTTCCGCCGCGTAAGCCGCCGGTGCGCCGGGCGTTCCGGCGGCTGCTGCGGTTGCCGTGACAGCAGTTTGAATAGCAATGTCAGCCGTCTGTTTAGCGGCTTGAAGTCCTGCTGCCGCCGCGAGCGGAATTCCGCGCCATGCAGGTAACATTCCGATTAGCACATTCAGACTTCCGGGACCGGGTGTTAATACGGGCGGCAATGGATGAACAACATTATCGGTAATTCTGGCGGCTGGACCTTTCGGCATATCGTTTCTCCTTTAATTTAGATCTGTTTGTTTTAACTTATCATTTTCCAATCGAAAAGACGCAAAAGGCTGATCTTTTTCATCTTCGGCAAAAAAAGTCTCGACCTTTCCGAAGAAGGTCTTTAGCTCGTCGCCGGTACAAGTCGGTAAAAATCTTCGGAAAACACGCGGGTCATAAAACCGAAAAATCAACGGGTCGCCATTTTCATTATAGACTTGTATAAGCGAGCGAAAATGGCGGCGCATTTCCTTTATCGAATGGAGTGAATGAGCAAAAATTCCCCAATGCTTGCCGGAACATTCGCTTAAAACCCAATCTGTAAAAGACGTATTCGATATCATTTGAACCACATACGGAGCGACTTCCGCCATATCAGGTTCAAGTTCGCCGCGAAAAAGACAATAATTCGGCGGACGCATTTCGAAAAGCTTCATCCGTAAATCAGGCACCGACGCTCCATCCAAAACAACGTAAACCAGCGTTCGTTTACTAAATAGAATTTTTTCCAATTCTTCTTTTGTCATTTGATTCGTTGAATATAGTCACACGGACTATTGTTTCTACTCCGGTCAAGGCTTGCAAAACGGCGATCCGTTTTTGGCGGCACTTTTCATTGACTTTGCCATTGGACTGTAATTTACCGGCGCAACCGGCGGTGATGGCGGTTTAAGACTTATCTTTTGTCCGGGGTCGGCATTATCGGCCTCTTTTGGATCTTTCGGCGTGTCAGGACTGGAGCCCGCGCCGGGCGTTGCTGCCCCGCCGCTGTTGAGCATCAACATAGGTGAACCTATGATTTGAATGCCGCCAGAATTGATGTTGATAGAACTGCCGCCAACTTTCAATGTCAAAGCCGTTCCGGCTTCGATGACGGCGGTCATTCCTGCCTTGAGATGAACGCCCATTCCGGCATCAAGCGCGTAATTATTGGCGACTTTTTCCTGTAAATCGGAATCAACCTTGAGCGACATCGTGCCGGTGATCTTTTCGTTGTGGTCGCCGAGCACCTGCAAATGTTTATCTTTTTTGACCTTTTCGTATTGATCATTCTCGATGATCAAATGGCGGTCGTGCTTAATCAATTCCTTGCAATCATTTTTAACACGAATATCCTGATCTTTTTCGGCGTGAAAAAAGATTTGTTCACTGCCTTTTTTGTCCTCAAACCGAAATTCGTTAAATCCGCCGCCACCTTTCGACGAGTTTGATTTCATCGTTGATTTTGTTTTTTCGTCCGGCAATGTGTAGGGCGGCATTGTTTGCGGGTTATAGACGCAGCCCGTAATGATCGGCTGGTCGGGATCGCCTTCGAGAAAATGCACGATCACTTCCATTCCGATGCGCGGAATAAACATCGTTCCCCATTTATTTCCCGCCCAGGTTTGTGCGACTCTGACCCAACAGGAACTTGATTCATTAACTTTGCCTTCGCGGTCCCAGTTGAACTGAACTTTAACGCGTCCGTATTTATCGGTAAAAATTTCTTCGCCGCTCGGCCCGACGACAACTGCTGTTTGACTGCCATGAACACTCGGTTTCGGAGTTTTTTCGAGCGGGCGAAATCCGGGTTGTCCCGCGCCGTGGGCGATGCAGGTAAAACTGTTTGTGTATGGATCGGTCGCGCCTTCGTTGGAAACATAGCTCGGATTTTGCTCGGCTTCGTGCGTTGCCGTCACGATTGTATATTGTTTATTTAACTCGCCGTTCGGATGATTTGAAAGCGTGAATCGGTAGCCTGCCGTAATTGAACAGCAATCGGAATTACCGGTTCCTTTGGTAACTTGCGCGTCGAGCGATTCCATCATTTTTTTGACGGTTAATTGACGGTCGTTAAAAACTTTATTAAGTTCGCCTGATTGTTCGCCGCCGCCTTTATCTATGCCGTCATATTTTCGCGCATAACCTCCGGGATAATCATACTTTTCCAGTTTTTGACTATCGCCGAATGAAAAACGGCTCGGCTGTTCCAAATCGAGCCGATTGGTCGGAAGTTGAAAGTTATAGTCCCAGAGCGTGACTTTTCCGGTTTGTAATTTGTAATCGCTTAAAAACGAACTGATTGAACCGACAAATTTGTCATCGTCTCCAACATTGACGAAAAACGGAATCGTCGATTTGCCCGGACAATCACGGTGCGACTGCGGCGTGTCACCGATGATCATCTGATGCGTTCCGCCCGAATGCTCAAAATAGTAATAAATTCCTTCTTCTTCCATCAGACGCGAAACAAAATCGAAATCAGTTTCGCGATACTGAACGCAATAATTACGCGGTTCATATGTGCCTTGCAATTCGTATTTGACCTGAAACCCGGTGAGAACTTTTTTCAAAATGTCCGGCACACTTTTTTGCTGAAATATTCGGCTCTCGCTTTTTTGTGTCAGAAGCCAAATATGCGGGACAACCGAGATATAATAATATGAAAAACGAACATCCCGGTTGCCCTGCGAAAATTTGTTGACCATCCCGCTAAATTCGCGTGTTGAACCGTCGTCCGCCGAAATAAAAATTGTCACGGATTGACCGATCAGTGAATGTGGGTCAACGACCGTCGGACTAAAACTGACCGTAGTTTCTTCGTGCAGAAGTTCAACATCAATTGAAAAAAGTTGCGAAAGTTCTTCGGTTGCGGTAAATCTGTTGACCAGCATATAATCCTTGCCCAAAGGAGTTGCAATACTCATCAATCTTCCGTCTTGTGTCGTCGCCATATAATTAAATACCTTAAAAATGAAGGATTTGATAATCTTCGTAAAAAGGTTCGACTGCGGCTTGTCCTTCAAAACCAGTCAGAAATGTAGATAAAGTCTCAGTATAACGCCGTCCGCCATCGGGATCCATAATATACATATTTGTTCCGTCGCCGGTTTCATCTCCGACGATTCCTTCAAGAACCCGGTCGTGAATACCTCCGCCGGACGTAGTTCCGCTGACCCAAATCAACCCGTAGCTTCGTAAAAATGATTCCCAACCTTGCGGAGTCAGATTCATTCGCGGTTCTCTGATTAATCTGGTTGCGGTCTCGAATCTTCGACCTTCACTGGGCGGTATTCCCGTATTCCGCTCAAAATATCCGAGCCACGGCTCGCCCAAAGACGAGATTGCCGAACGAACATCAGCATAGCTAACTCTATTTTTCCAGGAATTCATCATTGTATAAGCCGTCGCCCAACACGCCATCGTGTTGGGCTGGGCATATAAATTTTTTGGATCAGGAACTATGTAATTGACTGCCATTTTCAAACTCTACTAAGTTTTTTCAACTTATGTCATAGACGAAGTTTTCGCCTTTACCGCGAAAGGCGAAAACAAATAGGCTGATTATGAAATCAAAGTCCAGCCGAATGCTCCCGGTTTGAAACTAACAACCCAAGGCTGCATAATTTCTCCGGCACCGGAAGAATTTACAAGACCGGCGGAATCAAAGAATTTAAGGAACTTAATCCCCCAATATTCGCCTACGAACAAATAAATATCGGCCGGTTCAAAACCGCCTTTTTTTACATGGTCACAACCGCCAGAATGGTATTTTATGAACCCTTCGTTCAGAGCTTTCCAAGTACTGTTGCCCAGATCGGTGGTTGATGATAACCACGGTAGGTGCATCTCAATTTGAAAATGATTTCCGTCAACGTCATTTAATTCGACCACATATTTCATAATCTTATCTCCTTTGAGGAGCATGTAAATAATAATTTAT
>JANPDZ010000086.1:0-2409 GCA_031431735.1 Acidobacteriota bacterium
TTTAGTGGCGATGAGATAATCGGGCGTTCCGTTGAGTTTTGCGTTGTAAGTAAATGATTTTTGAATCCAAAGAACGAATTTATCGCTGTAATCTTTATAGACTTCGCGCAAAATCGGGAAAATTATCGCTTCGGTTCGTGCGCCTTCTGAGGTAAAAATAGGAAGATTTTCGCGGGTGAATTCTAATTCGCGCAAAAATATTTCCGGCGGCGGAACAGCTTCGGCAAAAACAAAACGTTCATCTTTGAGTTTGATGTTGTACTCGATTTGAACTTGCCCGATGTCTTTGTATTCGCTGAAAGCCATAGAAAAATTTTACTCCAATAATATTAAAAACAAAATGCTTGAACTTAGAAACATAACCAAAACATTCGGCAGTGTCATTGCCAATAACGACGTTTCGATCAAGATCGAAAAAGGCACGATTCACGCGATCGTCGGCGAAAACGGCGCGGGAAAATCAACCGTTATGCGCATCGCTTACGGCTTTTACAAGGCTGATTCGGGCGAGATTCTGGTTGATGGGAAACGTGTTTCGATCAAAACGCCGCAAGATGCGATAAATCTTGGGATCGGAATGGTGCATCAGCATTTTATGCTGGTTGATACGATGACGGTCGGCGAAAACATTATTCTAGGCGCGGAGGGCGGAAATCCGGCGAGTATTGACTGGAAAAAAGCGAACGCCAATGTGCTGGCGTTATCGAACGAATTGCGCTTGGGCGTTAGTCCGAAGGCTTTGATCGAAGATCTGTCGGTCGGCGCACAGCAGAGAGTCGAACTTCTCAAAGCACTATACCGAAAAGCCGAACTGCTGATCTTAGACGAGCCGACGGCCGTTTTAACGCCCCGGGAAGTCGAAGATTTTTTCAATATTTTGCGCCAAATGCGCGAACAGGGCAAAACCATCGTCATCATCACGCACAAACTCGAAGAAGTTCTCGCGATTTCCGATGACGTGACCGTCATGCGCGACGGCCGTGTGGTCGGCAATGTCAAAACCCCGGAAACGAGCGCGAAAGACCTTGCACGAATGATTGTCGGGCGCGATGTTCTGCTGCGCGTCGAAAAAACTGACGCAAAGCCAAGCGAAGATGTTCTGACAATCGAAAATTTATCTGTTGTCGGCAAACACGGCGAGGCTTTAAAGAGCGTTTCGCTAAATGTTCGAAGCGGCGAAATCGTCGGCATCGCCGGAATCGAAGGCAACGGGCAAACTGAACTGATCGAAGCGATTGCGGGGTTGATCGCAATTCGGAACGGTTCGATCAAACTGTTGGGCAGCGAAATTTCGCGCCTTCCGGTGCGCCGCCGCATCGAACTCGGCATCGCGCATATTCCCGAAGACCGTCATAAACGCGGACTTCTACTCGATTCCGATTTAGAAGAAAACGCGATTCTCGGCGTTCATTATCGTTTCAAATCAAAAGCAAGTTTGGATGGAATATTTAACGAAAAAATAGTTGGGCTACCATTTAAGTATTTGTTGCTTCTTTGGTCGTGGGTACTTTTTTTATTAGCAAGAAATAAAAATGAAAAAGTGTTTTGGATACTGTTTTGGATACAATTAATATCTTCGTGCTTATTACCGTTTTTATCGCCATATAGAATTCCACCTCTAAGCTTATTTGTTTTATTTATCCTATCATTTGTTCCATTGTTTATATTGTTGATGAAATATGGTTTGTTGCTTGATTACGGTGCTATTCAAAAAAGAACTGCACACATCATCGAAAAATTTGATGTTCGTCCGCCGAATCCGCAACTCGCGGCAAAATCGCTGTCAGGCGGAAATCAGCAAAAACTGATTATCGGCAGGGAATTTGAACTAAATCCAAAATTATTGCTCGTTTCGCAACCGACACGCGGCGTGGACATCGGCGCGATCGAATTCATTCACCGCAAACTAATCGCCTTGCGCGACTCGGGAAGTGCGGTGTTGCTCGTCTCTGCCGAACTCGAAGAAGTAACTGCTCTGGCTGACCGTCTTTTGGTGATCCGCGAAGGCAAAATCGTTGGCGAGGTCAATCCTAAAACTACCTCCATCGAAGAAATCGGCTTACTGATGACGGGCGGGAATTAAGATTTGAGTTCAGAGTTGCGCCTTAAGGGGCGGAATAAAAGCATAACGGCGGAAGCCCAATAGTATTAAATTAAGCAAAAAATCGGCATCAATCGTAAAACAGGCTGTTAGCCTGTTTTTACCGTTGGCAAGCTAAACCGCAGAAAACAAAGAAACTTCGATTATTGCAGAGAAAACAGGCTAACAGCCCATACGCGCCAAGATAACGTTGTTTAACAGATAACCGCTCTAATTTGCAGTCTTGAAAACAAAGAGCTTAGAGTTTTTAACTGCGCTAACTTACCGAAATTAGCCGAAAAGTCTATGTTGAAAACAAAGGACTTACG
>JANPDZ010000087.1:0-4394 GCA_031431735.1 Acidobacteriota bacterium
TGTCGTTAATGTCGTTAATGTCGTAAGCAATCCAAATTTCTTTTGGTCTGCCTTTTGTTTCTACTTTTTCATATTTCGCAACGCCTTTTTCGAGTAAAGACTGCAAAACCGAATCTAGTTTTTCCTTGCTCAAATTTCGATCAAATAAATCTCTGATTTCGGTTCGGGCCAATCCGTCGCTCGATTCGCGCAAAGCCTTCAATATCGCATCGGCGTTTTTATCGGCAAGCCGTCCGCCGAAAATGTAACGCGCCGAATCTTCGGCATATTGCCAAACCGCCAAAGCCGCTTCCAAGTGTTCGCGCTCGATTTCATCTTTGCCGTCAAGCAAAGCGAAAACGCACGCGCATCGGCAAACATACGCCGAAGCTCTTTGAGTGATTTTTGCCAAGAATCCGTCGCGCGAAGTTTCAAGCCTTTCATAAACGGACGCGAAAAAGTTTCTTGCGTCTGCCGTGAAAACCATTCGATTGACGTTTTTTGCGAATTTTATGCGCCCGGAAAGTTTGCGCTGAAAATCTGCAAGATCGTAAGAATCAATTTCGGACGCGCCGAAAGGCAGAAACTTTGAACGACGAACGGCAAACCATAAAAAGCGGTTCGCGTAACCGTTGGCGGATTCGACTTCATCAAGACAGTTCAAAAGTTCGGTTTTCGTGATGTGTCCGATTATCGAAACGTGTGCGTCCGTCGTTCTAAGCGGTGAATTTTTGGTTAGGTTTCGCGCCGTACCGCTGTCCCAAAGGTTGCGAAGAAACGCCGAAAGCGTGTTGCCTTCTCTGCCTTGGACGTTCAAAACCTGTGCAAATTCGCCTTCGATAATTAAAAGCCGTTTGTCCGAAACGCCGTTGTCCGTGCAGGTTGTTTCAATCTGCTTTGTTTTTTTGTCAGTCTTTTCTTCCCAAACCGCATCTCGAATCTGATACAGCAAGCCTTCGCCCGAAGCCAAACCGCTGACAATGCCGTTCTTTTCGTGCGCTTCATCTTCGCCTTTGAAAATCTCTTTAACGCGCCCGAAAGACGTTCCTTTGCGCCCCGAAGCCGTATCGCCGACAAGGACGCAAAACAGATTCGTAAAATGTTTGTCGGCTTCAACCTGGTAAAAAGCGGAACGTCCGATGATATTTCCGAAGTAAGTCAAAAATTGAACGAGTAACGCCGCGCTGGACGCTTCCGTCTGCGGTTCAATCATTCGGACGTAATCCCCGGCTAAACCGTGAAAGCATTTCTCATTCGGCACGGGAAACGGCTTAATTTCGGTTTCTTCAAATTCAGCGTCAAGTTTTTCGGAATGTTCACGACTTGGCAAGTGTTCATTTGGCAGACCGAAAGCCGATAAAATCTCAAAATAGCTACATGGTTCCGGCTTCTTTAGACATTTGACTGCCTTGTCACCATCATAAAACAGCGATGTGTCGCCTTTACCGCGATGCGCCGGGCATCGCATCTCAAAGCCACCGCGCCCGGTCGCTTTTGCTTGCGATGCGATACGGCGGCAAAGTTCCGCGTGTCGGTCTTCGTGAAACTCAAAATCCGTGCGATTTGATTTTTGCCCGGTGTCGTTTTGCGTCGTGCCGTTTGAGTTAAAGGTGTTAAAAGATTTTTCGCTCTCTGCAAACGAATCAAGCGAAAGCGTCCGCCAATCGAGAAACACGCCGTCTTTGATAAAAAACTCATACGGCGCGTTTGGTTCGGCTTTGACAGGCGTGTAAAACATCCGGCTTGAATCCTTCGCGCTTTCGTCAAAGGGCATCTGCGTTTGGTGTTTCGCGTATTGCCAAAGGCTTGGAAAGTCATTTGCTTGAATCGGGCTTTCAAGCGGACAGACGACGCGGTAACGCGGTTCGGCGTTCGGGTTGCTGTCAGTTTTCCGTAAATGCGAATGAGTCGAATAAATCGCGTAAGCACAACCAAGCAAATCAAAGCATTTTTTCGCCTGTTCAAAATCCGCGCCGTGGTCAACGTCCAGACAAAGCAAAGAAACTGCTTTGACGTTTTCTTTTAACCGCCGGGAAGGTTCAAATATTGCCGGAGAAAATAACGCGCCGTCTTTCTCAAATCGCACTTGCGGGTTTTGGAATTTAGAGCAAAGCTCTTGCCAAGTTCGCTCGACAAGTTGCGGTTTTGTATCGCGTTTGTGTTTGAAAAGAGAAAGTCTGAATGTCGTCATTTTTTCACCTTAAAACGTTTCGCGTATTCGCGCCGGTGTTCGCGCAAGCCATTGGCGAGTTTTTGCGACAATTTGAAACATGACGGACACGCGCCGATGCCGTTAAATCTGACTGAATTGTTTGGCAGGTTGCGCCAACAAAACGAGCAAAGGTATTGACGCGGGAACAAGGAAGGCTTAGAATCGCTTTGATCAAAGTTTTTATCTAAGCCTTTCGTTTCAGCAAAAACGAGGGCTTTTTCATTTTCCATTTTCGCTCACCTTGCCCTGTCGGTTTCCGCCTTGCTCGACCCAATTCATTAAAGCCGTTTCGCTGAACCGGTATTGACGCTCACCGATTAAAACAACGGGAAAGTTTTTATCCCGTCGGCAAAGCTCGTAAATCCGCGCTGGTTTCAAATCTAAAATTTCGCTTACTTCCGTTACTGTTAAAAGTTTTTGTGTCATTTATAAAAATCTCCTTAAATTAAAAAATCGCTATCAATCGGAGATAAACTCAATTGATAACGACAGTCTAAAAGACGATTTTGTTATTTAATTCAACTTCGAGAAAAAAAGTTAAAGCTTAGAAGTTGAATTAAATTTTTTTTCCTAGTTTTGAAGTGATCGAATTATTTTTGCTTCCCTTTGGTCGCCCTTTTTTTAAGTGTGACGGTTTCGGCAATCCAATAATTTCAGCAATTTTTTCAGTCGCTTTTGAAATAGCCTCGATGTAATTTCCAATTGATATTTCAGTAAATCGTTTTCCCAAAATATAAGTTTCTACAAGCCAAACGAAATGTTTTGGCAAACTTGGCAATTCTTTCGACGGTGATAAATGGGGATATTCGGCAAGTGTTGATTTCTCAAAATCTTTAGCGTGTTTTAATGCTTTTCCCCTAATACTTTCGACAAATTTGTTTTGATTTGGCTTTGGCGCGTTTGAAAGCATTTCATCAGAACTAATTTTATCTTTCGCCTTTTCTGCCATTCGTTCAGCATAAATTTCCGGCGTTTCAAAATGTGCGGCAAATTCATCAAATCCTTTAGGCACGGATTCATCAATAAAGCCGACTAAGCCACTGCTATTGTGAAGAAATAATTTTTCATAATCGTTTGGATAATCCGCCCAATGCCAGAAAAACTCGCAAATCTTTTTCGGTATCCAATCTGTTTCTTTGCTTTTTAGAGTTTTCAGCTTATCTTCCGGCATCGCTTGATAGCTTGTTTTTTGGCATCGAAGAAACTTTCCGGCAATTTCTCGATCCGCCGTGCTATAACTTCCGGCAATTATCCATTCTTTGCTTTGAATATATTTGATTCTGATTTCGTCTTTTTCCGCGTCTGAAAGATCAATGAATTTTTGAAAGGCTGTTTTTTCAGACATCTTTAGAATGTATGCCGCAATGTTTGGATAAAAATCACTGTGAGAATAAACAAAGTATTCATCAAAGGAAAGCGGTTTCAAATTTTCGTCTGTGTAGCAAAGATTATATTTTCTCTGCCAGACCGTCAAAGTGTTATGAAACGCTTTGACGGATTCAGGATTTACAAAAAAAATTTCGCTTGCTGGATAACCAAAAGACTGATGATGAAAAATTTCTCCGTTTAATTCGAGAGCCTTGCGATACGCTTGAAACGGTTCGCGGCTTAAATCTCTGATAATTTGATCGGCTTTCGGTATAAGAAGAAACTTATATTTTTCATTTCGCGAATCTTCATCTGCTACTTGATATTCAAGAACAGACCAAAAAAAAGATTGTGCAAATTCTTTTTCGTCTTGTAATGTCGTAAATGTTCCAAAAGAATTTCGCATAAATTTGAGTGCCTATTGAGTGCCAAGTGTGCCAAACTTAGCAAAACTCAATAGAACTATTATAAACTGAAATGTGGTAAAATGCAGTCTAAACGGAAGTCAGATGAAGTTAGCTAAACTTAATAAAACAAACGGGTAAGACTTTTAACCATTGGGTCGAAGGTTCGAGTCCTTCTCAGATCACCATATTTTATAAAGAAAATGCGGATTCTTCGGAGTCCGCATTTTTTGTTTGCCCATCACAAGTCAATGGCATAAAGTAAAGCGGAAAGAGTAAAACAGGCTGTTAGCCCATACGCGCCAAGATAACGTTGTTTAACAGATAACCGCTCTAATTTGCAGTCTTGAAAACAAAGAGCTTAGAGTTTTTAACTGCGCTAACTTACCGAAATTAGCCGAAAAGTCTATGTTGAAAACAAAGGACTTACG
>JANPDZ010000088.1:0-3623 GCA_031431735.1 Acidobacteriota bacterium
GGATTGCCGATGACAATATCAAAACCGTTGCGCTCGTCAGAAAAAATCTCAACGAAAGAAATATCCCAAACAAAAGGAATATTATCTTTGTCTTTTAATTTTTCGCGGGCGGTGGCAACTTTTTCGAGATTTACCTGCCCCTCGGCAAGCTGGCGATGATATTCGATTTCTTTCAGGCTTCGTTGTTCGGCGCGTAATTCGACTTCGCCCGTGAAGAGATTGACAGATTTAGCTGTCGGGCTTTCGATAATGTTCTTTAGTCTGCTTTTTTCCTTTTCGAGAAAGACGTATCGGTCATAAAGCAAATCACGGAAAACTTTTAATTCTTCGTGTTCAAGCGAGCGTTTGTCTTTGAAACGGCAATTCGGGTCATTATTGTAAAATTTGATCTTTTCATTTTTCAAACTGGTGATGCGTGATTTAATGGAAGTAGAAACCTGACCACGTAAAGAGCGTAAGTTGTTAAGTTCTAAACCACCAATTTCTTGCACAAGCGCATCACCGGTGCGAATTTTGAAACTGAAATGCGGCAAAAGCGGCTCGTCCATTATCATAAACTCTTCCGTCGTAAATTGAGCATCAATCACCAAAGCTAACCACATTCGTAATTCGGCAATGTGTGCCGCCCAATCCTTTACGTCAACGCCGTAAAGGTTATTCCCGATGATATTTTTCTTGCGGTCAAAAGCATTTTCAGATTTCTTGAGTTGTGAGTCAGCTCGGCAACGCAAATCGTCAAGCACGTAAAGCATTCCGACAAGAAACGAACCAGAACCGCAAGCCGGGTCAACAACAGTCGTTTCGCGCAAACGGTCATCAATTTGTTGCCAAAGCCCTGCATTTGTAACATTCGCATCGGCTTCTTCTTTTTCCTGCGGTTCTAAGGCAAAAACGAGTTCATAAAGCAGATTTTTATGCTGTTTGCCTAAATGATTTGACAAATTATCAACCAATGAAAGCCGACACATCAAATCAATCTCAGTGCGCGGTGTGTAGAAAATTCCGGCTTCACCACGCGCATCAACTTCGGTTGAAACATTTACGAGGCTTTCATAAACCTTACCGATCATTTCAGGGTCAACGGCAACTTCTTGGTCAAGCGGGCTATCTTCGGCAATCGTAAAATTGTAATTTTCAAGGAAATTGAAAATTTGCTCAAAGCGATTGTCGGTTATATTGAAATCATATGAAACTGTGTCAAGATCATTTTCGCTAAACAGACCACCATTTAGATAAGGCGCACGCCAAAGAATCTGTCGAACAGGTTCGGGAAGATAAGCGCGACCAGTAGAATTAAGCAGATTCTTTCGATTATTGAAGGCTTCAAAGAATAAAACATTTAGCCATTTGGAAAAGAATGTATCTTTTTCACTTGAATTTCCCTTATAAGTTTCCCAAAAGAAATTTAAAAATTCCGTATTATTGCCGAGCCATTTCTTTCGCTGAATGAAATAGAGAAACATACAGCGGTTCAAGAATTGTAATGCGTAATCGTGCGCCCAAGTTTTCTGTTTGGTTTGTTTGAATAGATCTGATTGCAGAATTTCGTAAGCGGTTTTGTATTTATTAAAGAAGTCTTTTGTTACGGTTTCGACATTAAAGGCTTCGTCGTGCAAAGTTTGAATCTCAAGCGGTGCTACGCCGAAAAGTCCGGGACTCAGGTTTTCCAACGAAAGCATAGAAATACGCTCGCTGGCTGTGCGAAGACGTTCTTCGCGATTGACAGTAATACGGCGAAAGATACGCCGTTTTTGGTCGTCCGGCGGCAATGGCACATTCACAAAATGCCAAAGGTTTTGCTCTTCATTTGAAAAGATAAAAAGTGAATACGGATGCTCTTTAATAAGGCTGTTGATTGCTTGACGCTCAATGCCGCGCAAAAGACTTTCGCCTTTTAATTGCGTATGAATAACGTGAAAATCATTGTTATTTCCACCTGTTGCAAAAAGTGTCGGTAATTCAAAGGTGTTGTCACGGATTGATTCGGGCAGGATACGAAGAGGAAGACTTTCTCCAACATAATCATAATCAAGTGTAGATTGAAAAAGTTCACGCAAGAAAGTTGTGTTAGTTAAGTTTTTTAGAATGCTTAGAACTTCACCTTGTTTTTCTTTTGAAATAATCAAATCGTTCAGTCTCCAAAAGTATTTACGCTAAATATAGTCAATAATAGCGTATGTTATAAGGTATAAAATGGAAAGCCTTTAGTTAATAAGGTTCTCGCCTCTTGCACATTCGCGTTAGCGTGATAATTACTTAAAACGTCGGCAATTCACTGAACAGAAACGCTGATTTGTCTTGACGAAGATATTAAACTGGAAACGATTGAGTATCTGAAAACACATCTCGATGATAAGTTTTAGCGACTGGAGCGCAATCCGTCCCGGTTGCCATGAGCGCGAGAGCGCGAAAATGACGTTTGTCGGTCTAGTGCCGTAAAATTAACAAGGCTTGTTCGCGTCGAAGCGACGCTCATGGCAAGCGGGGACGCTTGCGCTCCAGTCTTAACTTATCACTGACGCATTACAACTCTTTCAAAAAAAACATTGACGCGCCTGTTTAATAAAAGTTAGAATTTAAGTCGGACGACTTGGCTTTTTTTTCCTCATCAGCATAAAATCATTTCACCGAATCCGATAACGTCCAAAAACTATTATATGTCGAATAGAATAGACGATTTACTGCGAATGGCGATGAGTTTCGGCGCATCCGATTTGCACTTGAGAGCCGCATCACATCCCGTGATTCGTGTCAATGGCGAACTGCGTCCGCTCTCCGGTGTTGAACGTTTAAATCAAGAAGAAACGCTTGAAATGGCCTTTTCGATGATGTCAAATCGTCAGAAACAGCATTTTAAGGAAGCATATGAAGTTGACATCGGCTATGGCGTTTCAGGTTTGGGGCGTTTCCGCGTCAATATTTTTCAGCAGAGAAATTCGATCGGTATCGTTGCCCGCGTGATTTCCGACGATATCCGCAGTTTCGAAAACCTCGGTCTGCCGCCGATTCTGACCAAGATCGCCGACGAACAGCGCGGTTTGATCCTTGTCACAGGCACGACCGGTTCCGGAAAATCAACGACCCTTTCGGCGATGATCGACCATATCAATCAAACCCGAAATTGCCATATCGTGACGGTCGAAGACCCGATCGAATTCCTGCACAAGGACAAAAAATCTTTTATCACGCAGCGCGAAGTTGACGTTGACACGCGTTCGTTTGCCGAAGCCTTGCGCGGTTCGCTGCGCCAGGATCCGGACGCGATCCTCGTCGGTGAAATGCGCGATCTCGAAACCATCGAAACCGCATTGGTCGCGGCTGAAACGGGACATCTGGTTTTCTCGACATTGCACACGCTCGACGCGTCAGAAACCTTAACACGGATCATTTCCGCATTTCCGCCCTATCAACAGAAATCAATTCGAATTCAGCTTGCCGGGCTTCTCAAAGCGGTTGTTTCGCAGCGTTTGATGAAATCGGCAAAAGGGAATTCGCGTGTTCCGGCGGTCGAAGTAATGATCTCAACGCCGCTCATTCGCGATTATATTTTGCACGAAGACAAAACCGGTCAGATCCGCGATGCGATCGCCGCCGGAACTTCGCAATACGGAATGCAAACCTTT